>JADFKM010000050.1 GCA_022564935.1 Candidatus Dadabacteria bacterium | reverse complement strand
TGGATTGCCCCGCTTGAGAGCGTCTTTTGGGATGGCACGCCTTCAGGAAGCCCCGTAGTGTCAGGGGGGAGATTGTACAGCACCCAGTGCACCCATACCCCCACCGGCGCGTCGGGGTCGTCGCATATTAGGGCGATGCTCTTCGTGCCCTCCGGCACACCCGACCACGCGAGGGGAGGGGAGATGTCCGCCCCGTCGCAGCTGTACTGCCTGGGAATCATGCCGCCCTCTTCGAAGGCGGCGCTCGTTACGTTTATACTCATACCCTTCCCTCCTTCAGCTTCATGACTCCGGGAGCTTGCGGCTCCGAAGCAAAACGACAGCAATAATGAGATTAAAAATACTCGGAATCTATTCCGACGCCTTAACAAAACACTTACCCCAACTTTTCTAACGCATTTATCCAACAACCCCTTTTATACCACCATTATCTCACAATGATATAGGGAATGTCAAAACGTTTATTGTCCCTTAGGCATTTATCCCTTTTGAACAGAAGCATTACTAAGAAAAGCCTATCCACCCTACCCCTCAACAACCCTAATCAACTCCCCAATGGCCTCGCAGTCCCTGCACCCATGGGCGCCTTCGGGGGCTTCGGACATGCCCGCTATCTCCCTCACCCTGCGAAGGAGCGGGGGCACCATAGCGGTGTCCAGGTCTATGGGCAGCAGCTTCCCTGAGAAGCTCATGGAAAAGCCGTGGTCCATGACAACGGAGTCTATGGTCGAGAGCGTCACGTCGGTGTTTGGCTCGTAGTACACGAGGCCCAGGCCGCTCACCGGGCCCATGCCGCAGCGCTCAGCGATATACGCATAGGCATTTAGCTGCACAACGTAGATTGGCATGAGGCTGTCCTGATGCCCTGTGAACCTGGCGGTCTTATAGTCCGCGATGAAATACGACCTGTCGGGCCTGTAGAAAACCTCGTCGGGGGCGCCCGTGAGCAAGACCCCGGTCTCTTCGTCTAGCACCTTGAACTTCGTGTGGTGGGGGACTTTCACTGGCTCTCCGAGGTCTCCGAACTCCGCGAACCAGGAGGGGATCTCGGAGTTTCTGACGAAGTGGAAGTTAGTTATCTTCTTCGAGTAGGAATCTATGGAGCTGAATATGCCGGGGAATATCTGGAAGGGCAGTCTCTTACAGCGCTGCTTGATCCAGAAGCACCTAGGGCAAAAATCCGGCAGCGCGAGCTCTCCGAGGTTCTTTCCCGATATCCTGAGCTGTTCCATAAAATGTCAAGCCCTCCTGCATTACAGGAAGCGACGCTCACTTGCTCACGACGAAATTAAGCAGCTTGTCCGGGACGTAAATGACCTTGCGGATCGTAACGCCGTCGAGGTAGCCCGAGACCTTCTCGTCCCTCATAGCGGCGTCTTTCACGACATCTTCCCCTGAGCCGCGCGCCACTTCGATCACCTGACGGAGCTTGCCGTTCACCTGCACGGGGATGCCTATCACGTCCTCGACCGTCTTCGCCGGGTCGTATTCCGGCCAGGGTGCGAAAGCGACGGACTCAGAGTGTCCGAGCGCCCTCCAGAACTCCTCCCCTATGTGGGGGGCGAAGGGGGAAAGCAGCCTCGTTATCACGTCTATCACTTTGTGTGGAATTACCTTTCGCTTCGTCGCCTCGTTGACGAATATCATAAGCGCGCTTATAGCGGTGTTCATCTGGAGGTTCTCTATATCGTCGGTGACCTTTTTGACCGTCTTGTGGAGCAGCCTGTCGAGCTCCTCGTCAATCTCGAAATCTCCGGGCTCTGAGAGGCCCTCCGCGTCCTCATGATAGAGCAGTCTCCAGAACCGCTCAAGGAACCTCTTGATGCCGGCAATATTCTCCGTCTGCCACACGGCGTCGTCCTCGAGGGGGCCGACGAACATCTCATACAGCCTGAGGCAGTCCGACCCGTACTCGTCTATGACCTCATCGGGGGTGACGACGTTGTATCGGCTCTTGCTCATCTTCTCGATCCTGGTCTCAAGCGGCTCGCCTGTTTTAGTCGATACCCATTTCCCGTCCCTCTCTTCGACCTCATGCGGGTAGTAGTACTTACCCCTTGCGTCCTGGAAGCTACGGGCCTGTATCATCCCCTGGTTGAAGAGCCTGGCGAAAGGCTCTTTTGTCGAGACGCAGCCCAGGTCGTAGAGCACCTTGTGCCAGAACCTGGAATAGAGCAGGTGCAGCGTGGCGTGCTCAGTACCCCCGATGTAGAGGTCTACGGGCATCCACTTTTTCTCCACATCTCCGTCCCACGGCTCGGAAACGTTTTTCGGGTCGAGGAACCTGAGATAGTACCAGCACGAGCCCGCCCACTGGGGCATTGTATTCGTCTCCCTGAGGGCGGGCTTGCCGCTCTCGGCATCGGTTGTGTTAACCCATTCTGAAGCGCGGCTGAGGGGAGGCCCGCCGTCTGCTGTGGGCGAGCGGTCTTCCATATCGGGAAGCAGGACGGGCAGGTCGCCCTCAGGCACTGCTTTAGGCATACCGTCCTCTAGGAACACAATCGGTATAGGCTCGCCCCAGTAGCGCTGGCGGCTGAAGAGCCAGTCCCTGAGCCTGTAGTTTACCTCCGAGTGGCCGCGTCCCTTCTCTTCCAGCCACTCGATCACCTTTGACATTGCCTCGTCGGTATTGAGTCCGTCCATAAAGTCAGAGTTCACATGCGGCCCATCACCTGTGTAGGCGCCATCTTCGATATTCCCCCCGCTCACAACCTCGACAATCGGAATACCGAACCTCTTTGCAAATGCCCAGTCACGCTCGTCGTGGGCGGGACAGGCAAACATGGCGCCCGTGCCGTACCCCATGAGCACGTAGTCGGCAACCCAGATCGGCACCGGGCTCCCGTCCACGGGAGATACGGCGTATGCTCCGGTAAATACACCGGTCTTAGGCTCACTCTCTGCCAGCCGCTCGCGCTCAAGTCTCTTGCTCGCCTCGGCAATGTAGCTCTCCACCTTCTCACGCCTATCGTCGGTAACGATGCTTTCGACGATGGGGTTTTCGGGGGCGATAACGCAGAAGGTGCAGCCGAAAAGGGTGTCCGGCCTCGTGGTGAACACCTCGAATGAGACGTCGCTGTCTTTCACGTCGAACCTTACGCGCGCCCCCTCGGAGCGTCCTATCCAGTTCCTCTGCATCTCCTTAACGCTCTCGGGCCAGTCGAGGAGCTCCAGGTCTTCGAGCAGCCGCTCTGCATATGCCGTGATTCGCAGCATCCACTGGCGCATGAGCCGCCTCTCCACAGGGTCGCCCGTCTCCACGTACACCCCGTCCTTCACCTCTTCGTTGGCGAGCACCGTCCCTAACGCCGGGCACCAGTTCACGGCCACTTCTTCCTGATAGGCAAGCCCCTTTTCGTACAGCTTAAGGAAAATCCACTGAGTCCAGCGGTAGTAGTCCGGGTCAGTGGTAGAGAGTTCCCTGTCCCAGTCGTAGCTGAGGCCTATCATCTTAAGCTGCTTGCGGAATTTCTCGATGTTGCGCTTCGTGACGTCGCCGGGGTGCTCGCCCTCTGTATTCGCCTGCCTTTCCGCTGGGAGGCCGAAGGCGTCCCACCCCATCGGGTGCAGCACGTTGAACCCCCTCATTCGCTTATAGCGGGCCACGATGTCACTTCCCACGTAGCCCTTGGGATGGCCGACGTGCAGGCCCTGCCCGGAGGGGTATGGGAACATGTCCAGCACGTAGTACTTCGGTTTCGAATCATCCCACGTGGTTTTGAATGTCCCCTTCTCTTCCCAGTACCGCTGCCACTTAGGCTCTATCTTTTTGGGGTTGTAGCGCATTTGTAAACCGCATGCCTCCGCACATCGAATTTCCAAATTTATTGTACACTCATGTAAAGCCGAAACAAGAGCGCCTACACACGGACCATATGAATACTAGCTCAGAATTAATTTGGGCAGTTTAACCGTAACTGTGCAGGCTTTTATTCCGGGAGTCATAAACCGCTGTAAAGCTATGCAGAATAGTTAGCCATACCAGGCCCTACTCCCTCGGAGGCTTCAACCCAATTTCCGCTAGGGCCATTTTCATATCCTCCCACAGGGGCTTGCGGAACCCCGGGTTGCGGAGCAGCGCAGCGGTGTGGTAGGTGACGACGACCTTGGAGCGGCCTAAGGCGTGGAACTGCCCCCTGAGCGAAGAGACGCTAGTGCCCTTTTTGAGGCGAAGCAGCGCATGGGCCGCCACCGAGCCGAGGCATATAATTATCTCCGGGTCAATGACCTGCAGCTGGCTCAAGAGAAAGGGCATGCATGTGCCGATCTCATCCGACTCGGGGTTGCGGTTGCCGGGCGGGCGGCACTTGACCACGTTGCATATGTAGACGTCCTCGCGGGCAAAACCCATTGCCTCGATTATCTTCGTGAGCAGCTTTCCCGCCCTGCCGACAAAGGGTCTTCCCTGCGCGTCCTCATCTGCGCCGGGGCCCTCGCCGACGAAAACGATCCTCGCTTTCGAGCTTCCCTCACCGAAAACTATGGTCGTGCGTCCCTCGCACAGCTTGCACCGGGTGCAGTCGCCTATCTCCTCACTGATTTCTTCGAGGGTTGAGAACCTTCCCGTCCTGTCGAAAATCCCAAGCTGCGTGGAAACAGGAACGCTACCCGGAGATACTGGGGCTTGTTCCTTCACAACGGTACCCGACGGCTTGGCGCCGGGCTGCTCCCTCACCTCCGCCCTAATTTGAAGCCCATCGACTCCCATTGATTCCTGGAACCGTATGTATGTCTTCAGGTCGCCCAGTATACCCCCAAGAGCCGCTCTTAAATCTTTTTTATCGCTCATGTCTTGTATTAAATAACTTACCTTAACACAGGGGAGGGCAAAGTTTTGCCCCCGGACCCCGGAATTTCTTTGCGCCGATGTCACACGTTGTAATGTTGCAAACCTCAGCCTATCCGCACACACGTTTCCTTGACAACAATACATGGTTTGGTAAAATAATATTTTCACTTTAAATCGGGGTATACGAATGAAGAGCTTTATGGCGAGGTCGGAAGACTTTGCGCAGAAGTGGTACCTTATTGACGCCAACGGCAAGACCGTGGGCAGGCTCGCCACCAAAATTGCCAATTTATTAAGGGGAAAGGGAAAGCCCCAGTTCACACCGCATGCCGATATCGGGGACTGCGTAGTCGTCGTGAACGCCGAAAAGGTGCACTTTACCGGGGACAAGTGGAATCAAAAAACTTACTACTGGCACACCGGCTACCCCGGA
The DNA here is from genome assembly GCA_022564935.1 of Candidatus Dadabacteria bacterium. Taxonomy (GTDB): domain Bacteria; phylum Desulfobacterota_D; class UBA1144; order Nemesobacterales; family JADFKM01; genus JADFKM01. The sequence continues at coordinate 9,928 of JADFKM010000050.1, read as the reverse complement.
GGCATCAAGTCAATCACCGCAGGCAAGCTGCTTGAGCGCAATCCCGAAGAGATCCTGAGAAAAGCCGTCTGGGGCATGCTGCCAAAAAATAAATGGCAGAAGCGACTCATAAAAAGGGTCAAAATCTACTCCGGCGAGAGCCACCCCCATAAAGCGCAAATGCCCGAGGTACTGGAGGTAAACCGATAGCTCATGGCTGAACAGCAATCTTACTACGGAACCGGAAGGAGAAAGACATCTGTGGCCAGGGTTTGGGTAAGCCCCGGGAGCGGAAACATCACCATAAACAACCGAACTCCAGAATCTTATTTCCACAGGGAAACATGGACTCTACACGCCTTCGAGCCCTTGGACGTCACAAATTCCAAGGAAAAGTACAACGTAAAGGTCTTTGTGACGGGCGGGGGACTAACGGGCCAATCGGGCGCCGTTCGCCACGGTATTGCCAGAGCGCTGCTCAAAGCCAATGAATCGTACAAAAGCTCTCTAAAATCCGCCGGACTTCTCACAAGGGACTCCAGAATGGTGGAAAGCAAGAAATACGGCAAGAGAAAGGCGCGGCGTGGGCAGCAGTTCTCAAAGAGGTAATGCCAATTTGAGCACACCAACAGATAACAGGGCCAATAACCAAAAAGTGCCCGACATTGACATGCCGGAAGGCAATCTAGGCGTACTGCTTCCGGGGTTCAGCGGCGCCGTAAGCTCCACATTCGTCGCAGGGGTTGAAGCCCTGAAGAAGGGACTCGGCAGCCCAATCGGCTCCCTCACACAGCTCGGCACCATTAGGTTTGGGAAAAAGAACGACACCGAGCCTCCTAGGATAAAAGAAGTCTTTCCCCTTGCAGAGGTAGACGACCTGGTTTTCGGCGGATGGGACATATATCATGACAACAGCTACGAAGCCGCCCTTAAGGCCGGGGTGCTGGAAAAGAGCCTCCTCGACCAATTGGAAGGCGAGCTCAACAAGACCACTCCCATGCCCGCAGTATTCGAGAACAAGTTCGTAAAAAACCTGGACGGGCCGAACAAAAAAACGGGCAAGACCAAAATGCACCTAGCCGAGCAGCTCATCGACGACATCGGCTCGTTCAAGAAGGATAACGCCCTCGATAGAGTGGTGATCGTGTGGTGCGCCAGCACCGAGGTTTTTATCGAGCCGGGCGATGTTCACGACACGATCGAAAAATTCGAGAGCGGCCTGAAGGAAAACCACCCCGACATATCACCCAGTATGATATACGCCTATGCCGCGATCCAAGCCGGAGTGCCGTTTGCGAACGGGGCTCCTAACCTCTCGGCCGACGCTCCCGCCCTCGTGGAGCTGTCCCAGGCCGAGAAGGTTCCCATAGCAGGAAAGGACTTCAAGACCGGCCAGACGCTGATGAAGACCATACTTGCCTCAGGGCTAAAGGCGCGCTTGATAGGGATTGACGGGTGGTTCTCTACAAACATACTTGGGAACAGGGACGGGCAGGTTCTCGACGACCCCCATTCGTTCAAGACCAAAGAAGAAAGCAAGCTGAGCGTGCTCGACTCTATATTCTGCCCCGAGCGGTACCCGGAGCTTTATTCAGACTACTACCACAAGGTGTGCATCAACTACTACCCGCCGCGCGGGGACGCAAAGGAGGCGTGGGACAACATCGACATCTTCGGGTGGCTGGGGTACCCGATGCAGATAAAGGTCAACTTCCTGTGCCGCGACAGCATACTGGCCGCACCCATCGTGCTCGACCTGGTGCTGCTGCTCGACCTAGCCCAGCGCTCGGACCTCTACGGCGTGCAGCAATGGCTTTCTTTCTACTTCAAGAGCCCCATGACGGGGGACGGCACAATCCCCGTGCACGACGTCTTCCAGCAAGTTATCAAGCTAAAGAGCATGCTCAGGCAGATCAAGGGCGAGGACCTCATCTCCCACCTCGGCCTGGACTACGAAGACCTATACGACATAGGCTGAGCAACTTCACTTATCCCACCTTAAATAAGTCCTTCACACCACCTGAGACGACACCGCTATAAGCGTAACAGAAGGTAAACAACGCTGTTCGGAGCGCGCAGCTCAGCAGTGGCAAAATAAGCGATTTAACCCGTAAGCGCTTATAAGAATTAACAAAATATGCTCCAATTTGATTATCTATCGCATTTAGCGCATACTTAACGCCGGGTTTTTTGCGAATTATCCAAACAAACCAACCAAGGAGGAAACAGAGAGATGGAAGTGAACAAAACCATCAAAACAACGGCAAGCAGGATAGCGGCTAAAAACAAAACGGAGTACAACACCGGTAAGGGAGCCGATATCGCCACCAACAGGATGGCGATTGCCGTGGCGACCCCCGAAACGGTGGACGACGCCATGAAGTCCTTGCGAGGCTTCAGGAAGCCTGTCTACATCGCAGGCACCAACAAAGAAGCCGTCAAAATTGCCCTCGAGATAACAGAAGGCACGACCACTGGCGTGATGGATAAGGACGGGGAGATCGTCAAGAGGTCTAAGAGGAAAAGGCCGAACTAGTAGCGTGCAATCTCGCTTCCGGGGTAGAGGCATCCCACAGCATCGAGTGGCGAATCACACGCGCAATCTGTATGCAGACCGCATGTTTAATGTCTGAGGATCGATGCCGTCTTTGCATTCCGGGATACTTAGTAAATGGCTTTTACAGCCCTCTCTGCAATCCGTTGAGCCGAACCCTGGAGCTATTATCTTTCCATCAAGTAGTGTGGCAACCCTTCGATTTACCATACACTCAATCTTGGTTTCGCTTTCAAAAATCAGCGCTTCCCGAATCTCTGCGAGCTCCAAAAAATAATCGATGTGCCACCTCAATTTCTTCTCCCGCTTGAGATGCCTTTCTACCCTCCGATAAATCCCGCCCATAGCGCTGCCGCTATAGGAGTAGTATCCGTATGGGAAGAGAAACGCCCCGAGCTTTCCAACCTCGATATACCTGGGCTCGGTAAGCTCGATTATAAGGATGTAGGCCCCTTTCGCCGCTCCTAACGCCCCTTCCATCTCAGCTTCAATTGGTGTTCTCCGTGGAAGGCCGATCATTGACATATCCAGACAGCTCCGGGCGGCGCTTTTCACAATCGTAACCTTCAAACCGCCCCTAACTCACCGTGCTTATTATGCAATACGCGAAAAGAACAGGCTACGCCCCCGCCGATGCGCGGAGCTCGGCCAGCCTGAGACGCCTCTGGAGCTCCTTTAGTCCTGCCGAGTCCCCCTCGAAGGACTTCATCTCCTCGGAGACCTTATCAAGCTCGGCCTTCGCCTCTTCGGGCTCTATATCCTCCGGCCTCTCGACGCCGTCCACGAGGACCTTGACCCTGTCTTCCCTTATGTCGGCCAGGCCGCCCCAGACGATGAGGCGCGTCTCCGTGCCGCCGCTAGTGTACTTCAGCTCGCCGGGAGAAAGCAGAGAAAGGAACGGTATGTGACCCGGGAGAATGCCGAATTCACCCACCTCCCCTGGAGCCACAACCTCGTCCACTTCCTCACTCAGGACAAGCTCCAAGGGTGTGATGATCTCGAGATGCAGTTTTTCAGCCACTGTTACAAAGCTCCGTTACGTTATAAAGCCTCCGCTAAACTCCTCAAAACACAATTAAGACACAAGCTCCTTGGCCTTTTCCCTCACGTCATCGAGCGTTCCCACCATGTAGAAGGCCTGCTCCGGAATATCGTCCAGCTTCCCCGCAATAACCTCTTTAAAGGACTCGACGGTCTCCGCGACCCGCACGTACTTGCCGGGGGTGCCGGTGAACTGCTCGGCGACGCGGAAGGGCTGTGAGAGGAACCTCTGGATTTTCCTCGCCCTCGCGACGGTGACCTTGTCCTCTTCGGAAAGCTCGTCCATACCCAGGATGGCGATGATCTCCTGCAGCTGCTTGTAGCGCTGCAGCAGCCTCTGTACCTCGCGGGCAACGCTGTAGTGCTCCTCGCCGATTATGCCCGGCTCGAGGATGCGGGAGGTGGAATCTAGCGGGTCGACCGCCGGGTATATTCCTAGCTCAGTGAGCTGGCGTGAAAGGACGGTCGTGCCGTCCAGGTGGGCGAAAGTGGTCGCCGGTGCCGGGTCGGTGAGGTCGTCGGCCGGGACGTAAATGGCCTGCACCGAGGTGATCGAGCCCTTTACGGTGGAAGTGATCCTCTCCTGAAGCTCGCCGAGGTCGGTGGCAAGCGTTGGCTGGTATCCCACTGCCGAAGGTATTCTTCCGAGAAGCGCCGAAACCTCCGAGCCAGCCTGGGTGAACCTGAATATGTTGTCGATGAACAGGAGCACGTCCTGGCCCTCGGTGTCCCTGAAATACTCGGCCAGCGTGAGCGCCGAAAGCGCTATCCTTGCCCTTGCTCCGGGAGGCTCGTTCATCTGTCCGAACACCATGCCCGTGTTCTTGATCACACCGGACTCCTTCATCTCAAGCCACAGGTCGTTCCCCTCGCGCGTCCTCTCACCCACGCCGCCGAACACAGACACTCCGCCGTGCTCTTTGGCGACGTTGTTGATAAGCTCCATCAGCAAAACCGTCTTCCCCACCCCGGCACCTCCGAAAAGCCCGATCTTGCCGCCTTTTAAGAACGGACAGAGAAGGTCGATAACCTTGATGCCCGTCTCAAACACTTCAAGCTTGATGCTCTGCTCGGTGAACTCGGGCGCGGGACGGTGAATTGGAAGCCGCTCGGTGTACTCCAAAGGGCCAGCCTCGTCTATGGGGTCCCCCACGACGTTCATCAAACGCCCGAGCGTGCCCTTGCCGACCGGAATGGTTATGCCCTCTCCGGTGTTAATGGCATCCTGACCGCGTCTCACGCCCTCGGTGATATCCATGGCGATGCACCTGACGCGCCTGCCGCCCAGCTGCTGCGCCACCTCTAGCACTACGTTCCATTCGTCATCACTTACCAACTGGTTCGTGATTCGCAGTGCGGTGTATATATCGGGAAGCTCCCCCTCTTTAAATTCTACGTCAATTACAGGCCCCGTGACCTGCACAACCTTTCCCATTGAATTTCCATCAGTCTGCACTTTACTGTTAACCTCCTTTCTTCATGGACTCCGTTCCGTTAACGATGTCCATCAATTCAGATGTTACGTTAGCCTGTCTCGTCTTGTTGAACAAGAGCGTTAACTGGCTTATCACCGAGTCCGCGTTCCTCGTGGCGTTGTCCATAGCCGTCATCCGGGAAGCCTGCTCGCTTGTGAGCGTCTCAAGCACCGCCCTCTGGACGCGGGCCTCGACGTAGCGGGGAAGCACCCCGTCAAGAAGCTCCTTCCTTTGCGGCTCATACTTATAGTCAGCATACACGCCGTCCTGCTCAGAGGCGCCCTCGAGGGGCTCGATGGGCAACACTCTCTCAAACGTGATTATCTGAGTTAGGGCGGATTTGAAGTAGTTGTACACAAGCACTGCTTCATCGATCCGGCCACCGGTGTATTCGCGAACCAGGGCTTTGGACACAGCGCCTGAAACATCACCGTAGTTCCTTTCATTAAGACCGATTACGCTGTCTGTTACAGCCACTCCACTCCTTGCGAAGTGATCCCTTCCCCTCCTGCCTATGAACCTGAACGACACGTTCTCATAGCGTGGAGCGTCGGTTACCATATAGGTCTCGATCTTTCTGATGAGGTTGCTGTTAAAACTGCCGCACAGACCTCTGTCCGAAGTCATGAACACAAGCTGGATATTTTTCGTCTCTTCCGGGTCGCGCAAAAGCGGGTGCCACTCCGGGTCGCACCGCAGGGCTATGCTCCCGGCAATTTCTTTCATAGCGTGCGAATACGGGCGGGAGGAAAGCAGCGTGCCCTGTACCTTCTGGAGCTTAACGGCGGAAATCAGCTTCATAGCGCTCATTATCCGCCGGGTGCCCTTAACGCTGTTTATCTTGGTGCGTATCTGCTTGAGACTAGGCATGCTCTGTTATCCCATAGAAGTCCTGACTTTAGTCGAACTCTCCCAGCTTCTCCTTTAGCTCATCGAGGGCTTTGTCCAGTTTGTCAGACATGTCGTCCGTTATCTCCTTTGTGGCCTTAATGCCCTCCAGGACATCGGAGTAGTTCGCCTCAAGGAAACCGTAAAGCTCCTGCTCGAACCTCCTCACCTTATCCAAGGAGTAGTGATCGACATAACCGTGAGTGACCGCGTAAATAAGTAGAACTTGTCTTTCAACCGGAAGCGGCCGGTACTGATCCTGCTTCAGGGCCTCGACCAGTCGGCTCCCGCGGGCAAGCTGAGCCTGGGTAACCTTGTCGAGGTCGGAGGCGAACTGTGAGAACGCCTCAACCTCGCGATACTGGGCCAGCTCGAGCCTCAGGGTTCCGGCAACCTTTTTCATCGCCTTGATCTGCGCGGAGCCTCCCACACGGGACACTGAGAGACCGACATTGATGGCGGGTCTCACGCCCGAATAAAAAAGGTCGCTCTCAAGGTAGATCTGACCGTCGGTGATGGAGATAACGTTGGTCGGGATGTAGGCCGACACGTCCCCTGCCTGCGTCTCGATGATCGGCAGCGCCGTGAGGGAACCCGCCCCTTCTTCGTCGCTCATCTTTGCCGCCCGCTCAAGCAGTCTCGAGTGGAGGTAGAAAACGTCACCGGGGTAGGCTTCTCGTCCGGGCGGTCTCCTTAACAGGAGCGAAAGCTGGCGGTAAGCCCAGGCGTGCTTGGTGAGGTCGTCGTAAATAACAAGGGCGTCCCTTCCAGAGTCGCGGTAGTACTCCCCAATGGTGCAGCCCGCATACGGAGCTATGAACTGGAACGGCGCAGGGGCGCTGGCAGAGGCCATGACCACAGTAGTGTATTCCATGGCTCCGTGCTCCTTGAACTTGTCCACCACCCGGGCAACGGTCGACTGCTTCTGCCCGATGGCCACGTAGATACAGAAGATGTCCTGACCCTTCTGGTTTATTATGGTATCTACCACAATGGCAGTTTTTCCCGTCTGGCGGTCACCGAGAATTAACTCGCGCTGTCCCCTGCCGATGGGGATCATTGAGTCGATGGCCTTGATGCCGGTTTGAAGGGGCTGGCGCACGGGCTGGCGTTTGACGACGCCGGGGGCCTTGACCTCAAGCAGCCTCGTTTCCGTAGTCTCAATATCACCCTTGCCGTCAATGGGCTGGCCGAGTGAGTTTATCACCCTGCCAACCATGCCCTCACCGACGGGGATGTCCATGATGCGGCCGGTACGCTTGACCATATCGCCTTCATTAACGTGCTTATCCTCGCCGAATATCGCAAGACCGACGTTGTCCTCCTCCAGGTTCAAGACCAGACCCATCAGCCCGCCCTGGAACTCCACAAGCTCTCCCGCCATGACTTGATCCATACCGTAAACCCTGGCAATGCCGTCGCCAACGGATATAACGGTGCCCACCTCGGCGGTCTCGATCTTTTTCTCAAACCCCTTTATCCTGTTCCTTAAAATCTCGCCGATTTCCTCGATCCTTATATCATCTGTTTTCAAGAGCAACTCCTTAAAGTTTTATAGGTTTCTTAAATTACTGAGCCAAGCGCGTTTTTTATTCTCCCTAGCTGGGCCCGCAAGGTGCCGTCATACACCCTGTCCTCCACCTTGGCAATGACGCCGCCCAAAATCCCGGGGTCGACTTTCACGACCACCTCAACGTCCCTGGCTTCACCCTTTTTAAACGCATCGTTAATCCTGTCGACCTCCCAAGGTGACGGCTCGGAGGCCAGCGTTACCTCGCAAACGACCTTGCCAGAGGCAGCTCTAAGCTTCCTGAGCACAGGCTCCCGGGACTCAAGGAGCGCCTTGAATTTGCCGAACTCTATCACTAGACCAAGGAAATTGGAAGTGTAGGCGTCAAACCCGGCCTTCTCCCCAATATCGATAACTATTGACTTCCTTTCCACTACATCGTACGCCGGAGTGGCAAGCACTTTCCTTACCCCATCTTGGGCCTTGATGAACTTGAAAAACCTCTCCAGGTCGCCGGTGACCCCCTCAAGCTTCCCGCTTTCAAGAGAAGACTGTATGAGGGCTTCGAGGAGGTCTCTTAACGATACTACTGATGCCACTTTTCTTCCTCGGTGAATCTCACGAATTCCTCTACAAGCCTTTTTTTGTCCTGCTCGGTTACTGTCTCCTTCAATATCCTTTCCGCTGCATTTACCGCCGAAGAGACGATCTCTTCCTTGATCTGCGCAACCGCCCTGGCAGATTCCATTGCCATTATCTCTCTGGCTTCTTCCATAATCCTGCGCGACGCCGTCTCGGCCTGTGCAAGCAGCTCTTGTGTTTCCAACTCGGCTTCCTTACCGAACGCCTCTTTAAGGGAGTTAATGTACCCATCAATTTTACCCATTTTTTCAGAATATTCCTCGAACTTCTTTCTGGCCTCTTCTATCTTCTTTTTCGCATCCTCTATTTCGTTGGCGATTTTGCGCTGCCTCTCTACAAGGAAATTCCTTAGGGGCCGTCTCAAAACAATTCCCAGTATTAGCAGAAGTATTATCAGATTAACGGCGTGTTTACCAGTAAAGACCCAGTCAAAATGCCCTCCGGCCTCACCGGCGCCGACCAGTACAGCCTGCAACAGCGCTATAACCTCCACCTCTATACCTCCCTCCCGACTATTTCGGAGGCCACTCTGCGGGCGAGAAGCTCAATCTCCGGCTTTATCTGCTCCTTCATTTCCCTAACCTTTCCTGCGAGCTTTACCCTTTCCTGCTCCAGCAGGGCCTGGGCTTCATTCCGGATCTTCTGAATAATCTTACTGGCTTCGGCCTGAGTAGCGCGCCTGAGCTCTTCTCTTTGCCCGAAGACCTCGGCCCTTGCCTTGTTTATTTTCGTTTCATACTCCTCAATCAATTGTGCTGTTTTTGCCGCCAGCTCCGAAGCCTCTTTCACTGTGCCCACAGTCAACTGCTCACGCTTTTCAGTCAGCTCAAGCATGGGCTTGAATATGAGGGCGTTGAGGATAAATACGGAAATTGCAAATATTACGATTTGAATGACAATGGTCTTATCGGGGAAAAGGACATTATCCGAGGCATGGGCCGCCCCAGCCAAAGCGAATACGATTGCAAAAAAGGCAAATAACAAAAACAACAGCGTGTATTTCAATACATTGAACCTCCCTATGTACCAAGCCCGGTCTCTTTTTGACCCGCCGCCCCTCCGCCTTGACCCGAAAACGCAATCTGAAGCAGGGGGGGCGCAACGAACGTGGTCAGCATCACCATTACGGTAATTGCCGAGAACAGACGCGAATCAAACACGCCCTGGACAAGGCCGAACTGGGCGAATATCAGCCCCACCTCGCCCCTGGGTATCATCCCGATCCCTACGACCATTTTTTTGATACCCTTCTGAAACACCGCAAGCCCGCACACGACCTTCCCCCCGATCGCTACGACAGTCAGGACGAGCGCTATAAGCAGGACACTATGATTCTCCTTAACAAACGGGTTGAACACAGCAACGTTCACCGCCGCCCCGACCATTATGAAAAACACCGGGGTGAATACATCGGCCACCGGCTTGAGTCGGTCTTCGATGAGCTTAAACTGGTTGGTGTTGGCAAGCACAAGACCCGCGGCAAAGGAGCCGATAATTGGGGCAAGTCCCATCATCTTAGCAACCCAGGCGAAAATAAACGCAAATGAAAGCGCGCTTAATAGAAGCATGCCACGCACACCCATCTTGTCCACCAGGTCAAACAACCTCTTTGAAAACAGGTTCCCGAGCAAAATCGCCCCAAACAAGAACCCGAACGCCTTTAGCGTAATAAACCCAATCTCCGAGAAAGAAACCCCGGTGTCCGAGCCTGCCTTTGCGGCAGCGATAATGCCCGCCACTACGGCCAGGATTATAAGACCAATGACATCGTCAATCACCGCCGCGCCGAGCACTATCTTAGCCTCGGGGGTCTGGAGACGGTTCATGTCCGAGGCCGTC
>JADFKM010000049.1 GCA_022564935.1 Candidatus Dadabacteria bacterium | reverse complement strand
GGCATAAGGCCGTCCTCCCTTGGGATGAGGCCGTTCCGGCGGCAGCAGGGGCAAAATACGCTCCCACAAAGAATCGAGAATACGCCACTCATCGTTGACGCCACCTGATGAAACTCCGTTGCACATCACCTTCCTCCCCACATCTTTGGAATAGGCATTATGTCGAAAGTATTGCTAAAGTTCCTTCCGCATTCTTCACCGGATTTGCATTCGAAGATTACGTTGAAACCCGTATCGAGAATCTTACTTTTATAATTGCGATAGAATTGGAGGACCGAGACATCGTTCGGGATGTGATAGGCTATAGTGGTTACCTTGCCTTCTATGGCAAGTGCATTCTCGCCCTTGGTTGTAATCTTTCCCGTCACTACATTGTACTCATCGAACTCCGAAAATTTGTACCCCCCTATCCACGATCCTTCGTATCGCCCGATGAGCGGGTGATCTGAGCTACCGGCGAAATCCTCCTTTGCCGCTGAGCTGGAGATAAAGGTAGCCGCCAGGAGTATTAAGTTACAAAAGATAATGAATGATAAATTACGCCTCATTTCAACAATTCCTTCATCTAATCGATGAATTTATCCTCAAAGCCCGAATCGCGGTTTGCATCTCCATATTTTTGTTGCAGTGAAAATATTTGCAATAGATTTAAGAATCCTGCATAGACACACCGAAGACATAAATCGCCTTCTCACCGTTAACCCCCTTCGAGTATCACCCCTTATCTCCATACACAAGCACATAAAGCGCCTTAGGGCCGTGAACTCCAAGGGTGAGATTAAGCTCAATGTCAGCGGTCCGGCTTGGGCCCGTAATAAAAGTAATGCAGCTAGGAAATTGGTCCGGGTGTTCATATTTAACTACAGAGCTGTTTAATTCCTCCATAACATCATAAATGTTGTGCACAATGGCACTGCGTTTCACTATCGCCAGGTGAACGGGCGGGAGGAGGGAAAAAGATCGCGGGTTGTTTTCATTCGTCAAAAGCACCAAAGTGCCCGAATCCGAAATGGCGTAATCCGCTTCGGTAATTCCTATTCCCGCATCAGCCACCACACTATCACCTGAGCCGGGTCTCACAACCCCTATCCCCTTGGATTCAAGATGCTCAGCAAGGCTCAGACTTTCTAAAAAATCACCGTCAGCCATTGCGCACGAATTAGTACCGTACTCCTCAAACAGCCCTAAGGCAAAACTCAGTATTTCCTCTCCGCTGTCTGTGACCTCGGCATGGCCTTTGACTTTTATAACCTCTTCGACAAACTCTCGTGTCAGGGAATCCTCATCGTATGAATGTTTGAGGGAGCCGGCGTTCCACGTAGGAGGAGGAGCGGGGCTCTCCCCCCTACCCTTCTCAAACCTCTTCAGTCCCCTTCTAATAGAAGCAAGGATTACATCTTTTGCTTCCCTAGACATCACAGCTTATCCTCCGAATCACCGTTTTCATTCTCCAGCTCCCTCCATCTGTTCCTGAACGTCTTCTTAGCCACTGCTGGGAAGTCTCTGTCGCGTGTCCAGTTCGAGAAGGGGAAAGGCAGAGAGCCAATCCTACCGTGGCCGTTTCTCCTCCCCTTACGTTCTACGAACGGCATCTGAGCAAAATATGCAATCCTGGAGATAAACTCATATAACCGCCTGTGCTCCATAGCATAACGCCACAGCTTAATCGCCATCCTCTCGGACAATCCCGGCCTGCGACCCTTTTCCCTGCCCTTAACAAAGTCCGACCTGAGCTTGAGAAGCACCTTTGGAAAATCGATATTTACCGGACACACCTCCTTACACGCCCCGCAGAGAGAAGAGGCGTACGGCAGCTCGTAGACCCCCTTCAAATCCATGAGCTGAGGCATGATAATGGCGCCTATCGGGCCCGAATACACGCCCCCGTACGCATGACCACCCACCTGACGGTAGACAGGGCAGACGTTCAAACACGCCCCGCACCTCAGACAGTAAAGTGACTGGCGAGTGACCTCGTCGGCCAGGATCTTCGACCTGCCGTTGTCCAGAATAACCAGATGGAACTCCTCCGGGCCGTCGTTGTCGAGAATGTTTTTCGGGCCTGTGATGAATGAGACATATGTAGAGAGCTTCTGTCCCGTGGCGCTCTTGATCAAGAGGTTCAGGAAGATCGATAGGTCTTCAAACCTCGGCACCACCTTCTCCATACCCATGAGGGCAACGTGCACTCTGGGGAGGGTGGTGCACAGGCATGCGTTGCCCTCATTTTCGACCACCACGATAGTGCCGGTTTCAGGTACCGCAAAATTGACCCCCGACACGCCCATATCAGCATTCAGGAACTCTTCCCTCAGCTTATCCCTGGCTATCCCTGTCAATTCCTCAGGCTCCTCGTAGTACGGCACTCCCAGTTTCCTGGAAAACAGCTTCGAAATGTCATCCCTGGTTTTGTGAATCGCTGGAGCCAAGATATGAGAAGGACGCTCACCAGCCAGCTGAATGATATATTCGCCCAGGTCGGTCTCAACTACCTTAATTCCATTTCGCTCGAAGGCATTATTAAGCTCGATCTCTTCGGTGGCCATCGACTTGCTCTTGACAACGGACTTAACTCCCCTTTCGGCTGCAATCGCTGTGATTATATTTGCAGCTTCTTCCCCGTCCCTAGCCCAGTGAACCACACCACCGGCCTTGGTTATAGACTCTTCGAGCTTCTCCAGGTAGAAGTCCAGGTTATCGATAACATGCTCTTTAATCTCCCTCGCCCGTGTTTTTATCTCCTCCCATTCCTGCGTTCCCTCGACGGCAAGCGACCTCTGCGCTCTAAAGCGGTCTGTAGCCGAGACCAGGGCGCGTTTGAGCTTCTTATCGGCTACGGCCACCTTAGAGCTTCTTTTAAAATCTATTTGAAAAGTATGACTAGGCATAGACTAACTCGGATTTCCCGACGACTAAGACGCCAAGAGCTCTGCTAGGTGCATGACCCTTATCGGCAGCTCTCTTCTCGACACCGCCCCGCCTATTTGCATCAAGCACCCCATATCCGTGGATACGAGTGTATCGGCGCCGCTCTTCCCAATGTGCGTCAGCTTTTCATCCAGCATGGAAACGGAAACTTCAGGGTGCTTAACAGAAAACGTCCCTCCAAAACCGCAGCACTCATCGTGCATTTCCGCTTCAATAAACTTCACCCCGCTGACGGACTTTATCAGCCTCCTTGGGGCCTCCGAAATCCCCAATTCCCTCAGCAGGTGGCATGAATCGTGGTACGTTACCACCCCATCATACGATGCGCCCACGTCTTCGACCCCCAGCACATCGGTGAGAAAGCTTGAGAACTCATAAACCCTGGACGAGACCTTAGAAAGGGCGTCACATAAAGCAGGGTCATTTTTGAACAGCTCTTCGTAAAACACCTTAACCATGGATGCGCAGGAGCCCGAAGGCGAAACAATATAGGTGTCCCGAGAATCCCCGGAGAAAACCCCCACAAACCTTTCGGCGAGCGCCCTGGCGTCATCCGTGTACCCGCTGTTAAAGGCAGGCTGACCGCAGCATGTCTGCTCGTTGGGAAAATCCACATCGACCCCGAGCCTTCTCAAAACCCTCACCACACTTTCACCTACCTGTGGAAAGAAAAGGTCTACGAGACAGGTAACAAAGAGTGACGCTTTTATCCGTTTGGAGCCGGGTTCATTTCCCATAACGCTAAAGGACATACACAGGATGCCTTGAAATTGATTATCTCCACGGCGCTGCTCAATGTCAATAACGATGGGCTTCAATCACCTGCTCTCGGTTACAGTCGCTACCGGTATAGATGGAGTTAGAACGAAGGTCACGTTTGGTTTATCGAAGACACGCCGTGATGACGCGGTGATGACGGGAACCTCAATACTCGGTAAAATCAGGGACTTCTTCGCCGATGGCCATGGCCAACTCCGTAAACAAAGCCTGGGAAAACTTGACCCACTTTTCCCAGGCTTCCTGATATTCTACGTCCTCATCAACTTTTTTTTTGAGCATGAAACCGAATCTTGTAGTCTTCAGAATGAACTCGCCCGCTGAGCAAAACCCCCTCTCAACCATAGGAATTAGCTCCTTAATCTGTCCAAGCTTTTCAGAATCCACCTCCCTTATCTCTACAATGAAGTACCGGTTTGTTGCGTCCCCCGGCATGAACATAACGTTCCATTTAGGAGTCGTCCTGTTCAATTCCTCGCCTTTCATCCAAATGCGCAGATCCATCTAAAGAGCTCCTGACGAGTCTATTCATACATATTTTAATTCGAGTTGGAAATCAAAGTCAAGCCGAGTTTGTCCTCCGCAAGAAAATCTATGCCATCAAACCCTCGGCTCGCTGCGCAGAGATAAAACCAGCGCGCACAAGGCTATAAGGGCGTAACCCGACGCTACTACAATAGGTGAGGACAAGCCCGTGCTCAAGCGGGGAGTGCATCAGGCCGAAAAATGCGTTTACATCCCCCCTCTGTATCCAGCGGTACTTATCCATCGGCGTAGCTACGGGATATCATTCGCTTAACCTGGCTTAAGGCTAAAAGTCTTGGTATTGAGATATGCGTAAAGGCCATATAGATATATCGACCCAGCCGGTGAAAATCAAACCCTCTGATCCTTCCCAGCGACCTATCAATTACCGGGCGTATCTCCTAATCTTCGAGTAGAGTAGTGTTATGCGCCGGAAAAGTCCGGTATATTGAAGCAGATGTACTCCGGTGATTTAACGGCTCCCTTTATGTATAATACTTTCTTCAATCATATATAATTTTTTGACTTAATTGCCACTTTTTTTCATAACAATATGAAACGTCATATTCAATCCTTCTTATTTGAGTCTATTCTCGCTCCAAGCAGAGCCGGGGAGTCCAGCAGTAAATGAACAAACCCAAGACCAAAGAGGACAAGAAGAAAAAAGACCCCTACAGGGATACTCTACACCTGCCGAAGACCGGCTTTTCCATGAAAGCAAACCTGCTCGAAATAGAGCCGAGGCTCCAGAAGCGCTGGGAGAAAATCGACCTGTATCATAAAATGCTCGGTAAGAAGCATAAAAAGGGCAGGTTCCTCCTGCACGACGGCCCACCGTACGCCAACGGCCCCATCCACCTCGGACATCTTCTTAACAAATCCCTCAAGGACTTCGTGGTGCGCTCAAAGCTTCTGCTGGGCTACGAGGTGGACTTCGTGCCCGGCTGGGACTGCCACGGCCTGCCTATAGAGCACAAGGTGCTCAAGGAGCTGGGCCCCAAGGCAAAGGAGCTCGAGCCGATACAGGTTCGCTACAAGTGCCAGTCGTATGCCGAGAAGTACGTGAAAATGCAAACTAAACAACTTCTGCGTCTGGGCACAATCGGGCACTATGACAACCCCTACCTCACCATGAGCCCCGATTATGAGGCGGCAGTATTGGAAGTATTCGCAGAGCTTGTACGCGGGGGTCTGGTTCACCGCGACCTCAAGCCCGTACACTGGTCTATCGAGAATAAGACCGCGCTGGCCGAGGCAGAGCTCGAGTACTACCAGAGAACCGACAGCAGCATTTACGTCCTGTTCGAGATAACCGACACATCAACGCTGCCCGCCGGACTCAACGCGCCCTCCGGCGAGCCGGTCCATCTCATGATATGGACGACAACACCCTGGACGCTCCCTGCCAACCTGGCCGTAGCCGTTTCTCCCGTCGGCCAGTACCGCCTTTATAGTCTCACGAAGAACGGGGTCGAAATCAACGTAATTTTAGTAAAAGAGCTGGCAGAGAAAGTGTTCTCAGCAGCCGGAATCTACGACTATAAAGAGATAGGAAGCTGCAGGGGAGATGAGCTTGCAAAATCTGGAACACTGTACACACACCCCTTTGCCGGGCGCACAGGCAGGGTCGTTACTGCCGATTACGTCTCATTCCAGGACGGCACGGGTCTCGTGCACATGGCCCCCGGTCACGGCGTTGAGGACTACCAGACCGGACTGAAGGAAAACCTTCCCGTCTACTGCCCCGTTCTGGAGGACGGCACTTTCGATGAAAGCGTGCCTGAGTGGCTGAGGGGGGTGGGAGTATGGGAGAGCAACCGGCTGATAATAGAGAGGATCAAAAACGTCGGACTCCTCTTCCACCACAAGCAGCACACACACAGCTACCCGCACGATTGGAGAAGCAAGACCCCGACCATTTTCAGGGCGACGGAGCAATGGTTCATAAACGTGGACACAACGGTAAGAGGTACTGGAAAAACGTTAAGAGAGCTGGCGCTGTTATTCGTCGAGGACGGTATAACCTTCGTGCCGGAGTGGGGGAGGAACCGCTTTCGCGGCATGCTGGAGTCGAGACCCGACTGGTGCATCAGCCGCCAGAGGGCGTGGGGACTGCCGATACCCGGATTTTACAACGAAAAAGGCCAAACTCTTCTCACTTCAAAGTCGGTGATGGCCGTCGCCGGAAAGATCAGGGATCACGGAGCCAATTACTGGTTCAAGGCTGAGGCGGGCGATATCCTAAGCGAGTACGACCCAACCTCCGACCCCGATGCACCCGACTGGGCTAAGAACCTATCCTCAGACGAAATCTCAAAGCTAAACAAAGGGATGGACATCTTCGACGTATGGTTCGAGTCCGGCTCCTCCTGGAACGCCGTTCTAAAAAGCAGGAGCCTGGGCTACCCCGCAGACCTGTACCTCGAAGGCTCCGACCAGCACAGGGGATGGTTCCAGCTCTCCCTCCTGCCCGCGCTCGGTGCGACAGGACA
The DNA here is from genome assembly GCA_022564935.1 of Candidatus Dadabacteria bacterium. Taxonomy (GTDB): domain Bacteria; phylum Desulfobacterota_D; class UBA1144; order Nemesobacterales; family JADFKM01; genus JADFKM01. The sequence goes on along the minus strand of JADFKM010000049.1, from coordinate 8,447 downwards.
GCCCCCATTCAACGGACTCCTCACCCACGGATTCATGGTTGACGCAGAAGGCAGAAAGATGAGTAAGTCCGGGGGCAACGCAATCGAAGTGGACGATTTGATAAATAAGTACGGAGCCGACATATGCAGGTGGTGGGTAAGCTCGCTCAACTACACAAACGATATAAAGGTGGACTGGGAGTTCTTTAAGATAGCAAGCGAGGAGTACAGGAAGGTTCGCAATACTCTGCGCTTTCTGCTCGGCAATCTAAACGACTTCGACCCGGAAAGCAACGCCGTAGATTTTACCGAGGATGACCGGTGCTCCCTGGACGCATGGGCGCTGAACGAAACCAATATCTTAGTTGAAGCGGTTTCCATCGCATACGAATCTTACGACTACAAAAAGGTAAACGAGCTGATCTTTAATTTCTGCAACAACACACTGAGCGCCGTATACCTGGCAGCCGTCAAGGACAGGCTGTACTGCGAGTCCACCGACAGCCGCAAGAGAAGGCGGACTCAAACGGCGATGTTCTTCATTGCAGACGTGCTCGTCAAAATACTCGCCCCGATCATAGTCCACACAGCGGAGGACGCCTACTCCACCCTCCACATGCTGGATCCACAAAACACCGAAATGAGCGTCCATCTGGAGGATTATCCAGACCCCCACGACTTAGAAATCGGCGATCGCTGGGACGAAGTGATGGCGCTTAGAGAATCGGTGTTGAAGGCGCTTGAGGAGGCTAAGGCATCTCAGGATGTGCGCAACCCTCTCGACGCAGGTATCGTTGCCGTTATGAAAGCAGACAAGGTCGATGTTTTAAGCCCGTATGTGAAGGAGGGTCTCGACGACCTGTGCGGTGTGAGCAGGTTCACGCTCCAGGCCGGAGACGAAGAGCAAATCATCGTGAATGACCTGAAGGGAGAACCGAGATGCGACCGTTCCTGGAAGCGGGACGGCACCGTGAAGCTCCGCTCCGACGGCGGCATGCTCTCGGACAGGGACGCCGAGGCTGTGGGGGTTACTTAGAAGCCGCCGATCTTAGACATCCCCCCTACCCTTCACCCACTACCAATATATTTAAAGCTAAGTTAGTTTGCCCAGGGGGGCCATCCCATCCTCTTTCCGCCCAGGATGTGGATATGGAGGTGGAAAACGCTCTGTCCCGAATCTGCGTTCGTGTTGATCACGAGCCTGTACCCGCCCTCGGTCACTCCGGCCTGCTCGGCGATCTCGCGCGCCTTAACGAGCAGGTGTCCCAGCACTTCCTTATCTTCCGGCTCCACCGTGGCAATCGAGACGATCTCTTTTTTCGGAACGAGCAGGATGTGCACGGGCGCCTGGGGGTTTACGTCTTTAAATGCCAGGCACAGCTCGTCCTCGTAAACAATGTCCGCGGGTATCTTCCTGTCTATTATATCGGCAAAGATGTTGCTCATGGTCGGTGGTTCTCCGTTTCTATTTCTAGCTGACTAATATAACCTAAATTGCACTAGTCACTAAAAGTGTTTACAGGTTAAGACTCAATCAAGTGTGAAGCTAAAGAAATCAAGCAACAGGATAACTCCGGTCTTGATAAAATTATATTTTTATGATTATATATTAATGGTAGAGAATGGATTATGTATTCAGTTTTAACTACTTTATTTTCTTATATATTTATGGTTTCATCTTTCACTGCAATAGTCTCAGTGTTCGCATTGGTTTTGATTGCCGTACGTTATTTTGTCGGAGCAACATCCAGTAAGGAGTTGGAAATTGCATACAGTATTTCCATTATTTTGGCAATAAGCTTGATATTACTTCTCATTTCGCTTTTCTTATCCGAAAGATTCAGTAAGTCCTACAAAGATGTAGATGTAGACCTATAATATATACTGCTCCTTATCCCTTGCTTTTTTTCAATTCTTTTAACTAATCATAGTATTTTGAAAAAATTAAATAACCATTGAGGCGCATTTGAGTAATGAGCGAAACCCAAAACGGTACCTGCTCGATACAACTTAAGCACAGTTTATTATGATTCATAAATATTCTTTCTACATTACCGCATTTAGATTATAATTTATATTGGGAGTGAGATACAGTGATAAAGAATTCGTCTATCCTTATAGCTTTGAATAACCAAGCTATCGTCAGTAAAATTGTAAGTTCCCTTCAACCCTTAGAGCTCGGTTTCCACATATTAAATGATTACAAGGAACTTATGGAAATAATTAAAATTAAGTATTTCAACGTTGTTATTGTCGACACGACGATTCATGGCAACTCCGATTTAACCATCCTTAAAGAAATTAAATCCATTTCCCCTGAAAGCGAGGTCATTATGTTCTGCCCCGAGCGCAATCCTGATACTCTCACCAAAGCAATGCAGATGGGGGCATACGCATTATTGGATAACTCAATACACGACGACTCTGACATAATGATGATAGCTTCGAAAGCGCTTGAAAATCAACACTACAAAGCTCAGAACGCACGCAGGCTCAAGCAAATTCAAGCGTACCTACAATCAACCGAGGAGATTTCTGCTACTTATGATATGAAGCATGTAATACGCCAGATATCAAAACGCGCCATGGCTCTTACCGAAGCCGATAAAGCCGAAGCCTCCCTTATAGAGGACAACCAAATCGTAATGAGACAGTACTGGGACGGCGCCCAATGGGTGGAAACCCTACCCGACGATAATCAAAATAGCGGTGCTAACTCACTCGTTGCTAAAAAAGACCCAACAAATAAATCTGATAATTCTATTGATTCCACTCTAGAGCCCAACGGGTCCTCGGAACGCTCCGACCGGGAGCAATCTAATCAGGGTCCTTATCTGAGTGTGCCGATTATAGACCGTAACGGACAATTTATGGGGATGATACAGGTATGGAAGGATAAAACCGAATTAACTTCCGAGGAGGCTGATGAGAACAAGACGCTTCTCGAAGGCCTGGCAGGAACGTCGACAATATCAATAGAAAACGTCAGGCTGCACAATGAAACCCAAACCAAATCCAAGCGCATTGTGGGATCAGAAAGGAAGTACAGAACACTTGTCGAAAGTTCCCCTTATTTAATACTCATAACTCAGAATGATAAGTTAACCTATGTAAACAAAATGTGTATAGATGTTCTTAAGTTTACACTCCAAGAGTTTTACAGCTTCAACATTTATGACATCGTAACACTGCCGTACCGAGAAGTACTGAGAGAGAACCTTAGAAAAAAACTGAACGGAGAGGATGTGCCTACGTATGAAATCACTCTTCTGGAAAGAAACGGCACCGGAGTCATTCTCGAAGTTAATAGCGTGTTGACAGAGTACAACGGCAACCCGGCTGTTCAATTGATTGCCAAGGATTTGACAGAATCCAAGAAAGCGGATGCCGAAGTTCTCAGACTGGCAGCAGCTATGAACAGCCTTCATTCTGCAGTCACAATAACGGATATGAACATTAACATCAAATACATAAATCCGGCTCACACAGATATTTTCGGCTACAGCCTTGATGAGTTAATCGGGAAATCCAGCAGCATTCTTTATCCATTTGAAGACTCATCAGGCGTTAGCGATAAAATTAACGAGGCCATTTTAATGGTCGGTTGGGACGGAGAAAGACTCGGCGTCAGAAAAGACGGCAATGTGTTCCCGGTATATGAAAGAACCTCGGTTGTAAAGGATAAAGACGGCAATACCGTAGCAGTGGTCTCCGTACTAGAGGATGTTACGATCAGAAAGAGGCTTGAGCAATCCCTAAGGGAATCTGAAGAGCGTTACAGAACGCTCGTTCAAACTGCCACAAGCGCCATCATTGCCATTGACATCGATGGAAAAGTCACAATGTTTAACCCCTCTGCAGAAGAGTTGTTCGGATATTCCAGGGGTGAAATGATTAACAAAGATATCTCTCCCCTCATTCCAGATAAATATAGAGGTGTTTTCAAAGAGAGTGCTTCTCAGTATTTAGATTCTGTTATTCCGAACCTGGTATCCAATATGGTGGAATTCACCGGCTGTAAGAAAAACGGCGAAGAGTTCCCAATCGAAGTATCCATTTCTTCGTGCAAGATCAGCGGTCAAAAGATCTTCACCGCTATAGTTTTTGATATAACCGAGAGGAAATACCTGCAAGAGCAGCTAATTCACTCCGAGAAAATGGCTGCGGTGGGTCAGCTTATCTCAGGCGTCACTCATGAAGTTAACAACCCGCTCGCAGTAGTAATCGGATATTCAGAACTCCTTCTTATGAACGAGGAAATGGACGAGGAAATCCGCTCGAACATCAAGATCATATACGATGAAGCACTCAGGTCTAAGAAAGTCATCCAGGACTTGCTTTCATTTGCGAGGAAGTATGGACCGGAAAGGAAACTCACGAGTATAAACGAGATCATAGAAAAGACATTGACGCTTAAAGAATACGACTTCAAAAAACATAATATAAAGTTAGAACAAAATCTCCTTCCAAATTTGCCCCTCGTAATTGCAGACCCGAACCAGCTTCAACAAGTGTTTCTGAACCTCGTTATTAACGCGGAGTACGCCATGGCTGAGCACAAAAAGAACAACGGTTCCACACTCACAATAGAGACCACCTACGAGCAGCCAAACGTGGGTTCCGAGCCCAACATCGAAGGCATGGTGCAGATAACGTTTTCCGACAATGGACCGGGAATCAAAAAAGAAGTTATCAACAAGATTTTCGATCCGTTCTTCACAACCAAGCCTGAAGGTAAAGGAACCGGACTCGGCCTATCGGTCTCATACGGTATTATCAAGCAGCATGAGGGTGAATTGCTCGTGTCAAATCAGGATGAAGGCGGTGCCGTATTCAAAATCAGGCTCCCCATTTACAAAGAAGATCCGGTTGAAAATAAAGATTCAGAAAAAGAAGACGAGAAATAACTGCCAGCCCCCCACATCCCCATTACATGTAGATCAATACTAATATTTACCGGGACTCAGATTTTTCTATTCTCTCTATACCACCCATATATGGAATTAGGGCCTTAGGAATAATGACAGAACCGTCGCTTTGCTGATAATTCTCGAGTATGCCAACCACAGTTCTGCCGACTGCCAGCCCTGAGCCGTTCAGAGTGTGCACGAATCTTGGCTTTCCGCCCCCCTTAGGACGGAACCTTATGTTGGCCCTCCTCGACTGGAAGTCTTCATAATTGCTGCATGATGAAATCTCGCGGTATTTTCGCTCGCTCGTAACCCACACCTCTATGTCGTATGTCTTTGCCGAAGAAAAACCAAGGTCTGCGGTGCAAAGCGTTACAATACGATATGGAAGCTCAAGCAACTCAAGCACTGAGGCTGAATCTTCGAGCAGGCTCTCAAGCTCTTCATAGGACTCCTCGGGGTGGGAGAGCTTTACGAGCTCTACCTTGTTGAACTGGTGCTGTCTTATGATGCCCCTAGCGTCCTTCCCGTAAGAGCCGGCCTCTTTTCTGAAGCAAGGGGTGTATGCTGCGTACTTTACCGGAAGCTCCTGCTCGGCAAGTATTTCGTCTCTGTGAATATTTGTGACCGGAACCTCTGCAGTAGGCACTAGATAGTACTCCAGCCCTTCTATCTTAAACAGGTCATCTTCGAACTTTGGGAGGTTGCCGGTAGCTATAAAACTTTCACGGTTCGCCATAAAAGGGGGCAGCGTTTCCGTATAACCGTGATGCTCGGTGTGAAGGTCGAGCATCAAGTTTATAAGTGACCTTTCAAGCCTGGCTCCGGCGCCGGTGTAGAGGGAAAACCTGGCGCCTGTGATCTTCGCCGCCCTGTCTAGGTCCAGAATGCCCAAGGACTTTCCAAGCTCCACGTGGTCAAGCGGCTCGAAATCCAAATCCGCGATCTCTCCACTTCGTTTAATCTCCACATTGTTATCCTCTCCATTCCCATACGGTACGGAACGATGTGGAATGTTTGGTATTGTCAACGCAAAATCCCGGAGCTCCGTTTCAACCCGGGTTCTGTTTTCATTGAGCTTTTTAATCTCCTCCGATATGGTTTTAAGCTCCAACTGGATCTTGACCGGCTGATCTTCCTTCCCTTCTTGCTTTAGCTTTCCCAGCTCTTTCGATCCGGTGTTCCTCTTGTTCTCGAGCTGCTCCACTTCTTTAATCAGCAGTCTTCTCTTCTTATCGAGAAACACAAAGTTATCAAAGTCAATCTCGACTCCTCTTGCGGAAACGCCCTTTTTTACCCTATCAATGTCTTCTCTAAGCAGTTTCATATCCAGCATAGTTATCCCTTTATCACTCCCATGGGTCTCAGTCGCGCCACTTTGCGCGCCAAGCCAGCGTTGTGCACCACATCGCAAACATCTCCGACAAACTTATACGCCTCGGGCATCTCCTCTCTCAGCGTTCTGCGCCCCCTCGCCCTCACAACAATACCCTTTTTCCTCAACTCATCTACGATGTCCCTTCCGGTGGTAGACTTAAGCGCCTTGCGCCTGGAGAGCATCCTTCCCGCCCCGTGGCAGCACGAGCCGAATGAATCCCTTAACGCGTCTTCAGTGCCTACGAGAACAAAAGACGCCCGGCCCATATCTCCGGGGATCAGCACTGGCTGTCCGACATCGCGGTAAGCTTCCGGTACCAGGGGATGCTCCCTGGGCAAAGCCCTCGTAGCGCCCTTCCTGTGGACGCATACCCTTTTTTTAACCCCTTCAATCTCATGCTCCTCAAACTTTACTATATTGTGACTCACGTCATACACCAGGCGTGTTTGGAGCTTATCCGGCGTGGAGCGAAAAACCTTACAAAATGTCTCTATTGCCAGATGCATCAATATCTGTCTGTTCGTCCACGCAAAGTTTGCAGCCGTTGCGAAGGCAGAAAGGTATCTCTTAGCTTCTTCCGATTTAATATAGGCGCACGCAAGCTGGTCGTCAGGGAGCCTTATGCCTTCTCGCTTCATATAAGACATCATCGTCTTGATATAATCTGTGCATATCTGATGGCCGAAACCGCGTGAGCCGGAGTGGATTTGAACACACACCTGACCACGGAACAGACCAAATGCATCCGCTACGACGCTGTCCATAATCTCATCCACTACGTCAATCTCCAAGAAGTGGTTCCCTGAGCCAAGAGTTCCGATCTGCTCCCTTCCCCTTTCAAAAGCCTTATGGCTCACAACCTCGACGTCGCCTCCCCCGAAAGAGCCGTTATCTTCGATAGTGTCTAAGTCCTGCGAATCGCCCATACCCCTTTCAATCGCCCATCCCGCCCCTTTGTCGATAATCCCCAAATAGTCCGATCTCGAAAGCTTGATTTCACCCGACCTGCCGACGCCGCACGGAACCCTGTTGAAAAGCTCATCCACAAGATCTTTCAGCTTCGGCCTTACATCATCTTCCTCCAGAGCGGTGCTCATCAGTCTGACCCCGCAGTTGATATCATACCCTACGCCGCCGGGAGAGATCACTCCCTCCTCGGCGTCAAACGCCGCAACGCCTCCTATGGGGAACCCGTACCCCCAGTGTATATCGGGCATGGCGATGGAGAACTTCTGGATTCCCGGGAGATGGGCGACGTTAACGACCTGCTCAAGCGCCCTGTCGCTCCTTATTGTCTTAAGCATCGACTCGTCCGCATACACCCTGCCGGGCACACGCATACCGCCTGTTTTCGGTATTTCCCATAAATAATCGTTTATTTTTTTTATTGTTATCTCTTCCATTAGACCAACTCTCAACAATAGATAATAACGCAAAAAAACTCTGTGTGCTACACTAAATATCGAACAGTATTTCCACCATAAAATTAGCCTCAGATTCCCTTATTTTCAATTCATGATATGTGACGGCTTTTATTTCATAGTACAGCTCGTGTAGTGAAAAGTCGATCTTTTCCCCGATCCCATAACCCGTAATTTCATTTTCGCTCATACTCTCCACACGAAAGCACCTGAAAAGGAATTTCATGGTCTCAACCACATACAGTATCTCCTCCAGCCAATGCACAAGTAGCTCATCGGCAGTGTCTCCCCGAGCTTGGATCTGCACCTCCTGTTTAGCCCCAACCAGCTCGCGCTCCGTTGTGATATCCATCATAGCAACGGCAGAGTTGATAAAAAGCTCCGTGTGTGTATTCCCGAATACCCTTATTCTAATATCGGCCGGATGATCCAGTATTTCATAGTCCATTCTTTCATTTAATTTATCATACACAATTCACATCCCGGAGCTATCGACCCTGCAAAGTTGACGTCATCTGTTTAATTAATGATATGACACCCAGAGAACCAAGGTTTTCACATTTATTCCAGTTAAACGGAGAAAACGTTGAATTGGCGATAACAATGTGGTTAATTAAATAGTAAATAACTCTACTATAGGAGAAAAATATGCCATTAAATAAAGACTTATCAATTACATATTTCGGACATTCCACATTCAAGCTCGTTTCCCCGGGGGGGAAATCCATTCTTATCGACCCATGGGTTCAGGGAAACCCC
>JADFKM010000048.1 GCA_022564935.1 Candidatus Dadabacteria bacterium | reverse complement strand
TAAAATTATACAGGCAATAAATGCAGAAGGCATACCTTGTTTTACTGGCTCATGCCCAGAGATCTATAGGGAGAAAGCTTTTAGTGATTATAATATCAGGAATTATGAAATATTATCAAATGCTAAGTTACTTGGTGAAACAAGTTTAATGTTGTTGGTACATCCAACCCTTGATTCAAATAACATTAAAGATATGGCAAACACCTTGAAAAAAATTTCTGGAATCTTTTGAGTGCGTAGCACATGTAATGTTGAAAAATCAATTAGTTTACAAAGGGTTGCATAATCCCGATTCATCTAATTGAGAATTACATAGTATATTAATAACGCACTAAATTTCTTGACCTCGCCAAACAAACTACTATGCTGGACATTAACCTTTATAATGTCCTCAGCAACCCCTTTTCGGCACACTTTAAGTACACTATATATTAAATCCCCTAATAACAGTTTTGTCAAAAAATACAAACAGATATTACCCGTGATTATTAATTTCCCCCCTCGGTTCGCTCCCTAATATTTGTGGGATCTTTAGGCAATTGGATTTTTAAATAATTAACCCAAGTGTCCTTCAGCTTTCCTTGATAGATTCTCACTTATCTCCACGCTATAGCTGCCGGGATTATTAATGTCCTTCAACAAAGCTGGAATCTTCTCCATATTTCCCAAAAACCTTCGCCTTATCACAGTTATAGACGGTACGTCGCTGGTAATGCTTCCGTTTTCCATCACCCTCTCCAAAACCTTGTAGCCGTCAGGAAGGTCGACCTTCTCATCCCAAGTGGCTATAAGGTCCTTCCAATACATCCCTTCGGTATCCATGCACCTGTATAATACCTTCTTGCCCGGTAGCGTTGCCTTTCCACAAGAGAGCTTCATCCTGGGGCCCAAGTTGTCGCATGAGAGCTTATAAATCCCCCCCAGAGCAGGCGAGTCTCTTGACGTGCCCATCTCAGTCCCGACGCCGAACGTATCGATCGGCGCTTCCCCTTTAACGAGGTCTTGGATTCGATATTCGTTTAAATCCCCACTTGCCATAATCTTCACATACCCCAGCCCATCACCGTCAAGCATTCCCCTCACTTTTTTGCTCAGTAACGCTAAATCACCGGAATCTAACCTTAGTCCTTGGAGCTTCCTGCCCGCTTTTTTCATCTCCTTTCCTACTTTAATGGCGTTTTTCGCACCCCCTATAGTATCGTAAGTATCTATAAGCAGAACGGAGTTCTTCGGATAATCTTTGACAAACCTTCTGAACGCTTCAATTTCAGACACGAAGGACATAACGTATGAATGAGCCATAGTTCCAAACACCGGGATATCGAAAAACATTCCTGCAAGCACATTGGACGTCCCCAAGCAGCCGGCGATATAAGAGGCGCGGGCCGCCTTAACCGCCGCATCGGCACCGTGGTCCCTGCGAAGCGAAAAATCCACGACGCCCCTACCGTCTGCGGCGAGAACAATCCGGGCGGCCTTTGAAGCTACGAGGGATTGAAAATTAAAGGTGTTCAGCAGGAAGGTCTCAACGATTTGAGCCTCAATTCTGGGGGCGGACACCATAATGACCGGCTCGGGTGGAAAGTAGATTTCACCCTCGGGGATGGCGTAAACGGTGCCCGTGAACTTAAAGCTGCCGAGATAATCTAGAAATTCCGTGTCGAAAAGGCCCAAGGTACCCAGATAATCGAGGCTTTCCTCACCAAAACTTATATTTTCAAGGTAATAGAGTATCTGCTCGAGACCCGCTGAAACCAGAAAAGACCTATCCTGAGGCAACTCGCGGACAAACAGCTCGAAGGTCGCATGCTCGTTCTTTCCAGAGCGGAAATAGCTGTAGGCCATAGTGAACTCGTAGAGGTCGGTGAGAAGGGCCATATTATCATTTGAGATCCATCCGAGGTTGTGGGGTGCTGTCATTGAAATGAACCGTCGATGCTCGGCTTTCCGGTGATAACTTAACTAACACACCGTGGTATTTCAATTTTGGCTAGCATATATCAACCTGGAAATCAATGCTACAACAAATATAAAAACCGGCTCAAAGATGAAATATTCGCTTGACAAGAACTCCGTATTCAATTATAATTAGGACTGACCGGTCAGACCTAATAGCTCCGGGCAGAATAGCGATGTCGAGTATCGAAAGAGATGGGGATCATGGGCAGCAAAACTAAATTATTCGAAGCACCTGAGAGAAACAATGGAAAAGATGAGGCGGGCGGGCGGCAAACTAAAATTGACGGCACACCGATGGGAGAAACAAAGTAGATGAGACAGATGGGAAACAAAGCTAAACTTATCGAAGCGGCCACTGACCTGATCCACCAAAAGGGTTACCATACTACAACAGTCGATAATATACTCGACAAAACGGGAGTAAAGAAAAGCAATTTCTACTACCATTTTAAGAGCAAAGAAGAACTCGCTCTCATAGCTCTTGACTCACGAATAGAGCAGTTTGAAGAAGAAATAATCAACTATACCCTGCTCGATGGCTCCATCTCCCCCAAATCCAGGCTCAAAAGGTTTTATAAGAAGATTTCCGATTACCACGAAAGCCTGAATTGTGAGCGGGGATGTCCTTTCGGCAACCTGGCGATCGAAATGAGCGACGTAAACGAGGGGTTTCGCTCTCGGTTAAGCGTTTTTTTTCAAAACTGGGAGAGTGTTTTGGAGTCATGTATAGCAGAGGGGATAAAAAGAGGCGAGTTCCGAAGCGACATCGACCCGCAACACATAGCATCGCTGCTGCTCTGTCATCTGGAAGGCGCGATAATGATGGTAAAGACATATAAAACGCCTGAGCCGCTTTCCAGTAGAATTCATTCTATTATGAAGCTGCTAGAGCCGATTTAAGAAATCAATCATTATTTTTGGGCAGATAAAAATGCGATAACAAAATAGAAAAAATAAAGGAGGTAAAAACATATGTCAGAGTATATGTTTAAAAGCAACATAAGGGATGAAATCGGCTTGCTCAAAAAGATCAAGCCGGAGCTTCACGAGGGGTGGCAGACGTTCCACGACGCTGTCTTCGCTGACGGGGCTTTGAGTAAAAAGGAAAAAGAGCTGATCGCAGTGGCCGGCTCTCACATAACGAGATGTCCTTACTGTATAAGGGGGCGAGTAAAGACTTCAAAGCACGCAGGAGCCTCGGACGAGGAGATAGTGGAGGCAATCTACGTGGGTATGAGGTTTGCCATGGGCGCGCCTTTCGCATACTCCAACATTGCTTTCGAAACATACGACGCCCTGAAAAATGACGAGCCTATAACCGAAGGCCATTTCTTCAAGAAGAACATCACCAAGGAGATTGGGGAGTTCAGGGAGGCAAGCGGACCTATTTCGAAGCCGTTCATGGATTTCCACAGCAAAGTGTTTCAGGACGGAGCCCTGAGTAAAACAATGAAGAGGGCGATCATCGGACTTGCCTGCGCGCATATGACCCGGTGTCCGTGGTGCATCAGGGGTTGCGCGAAGGACGCAGTGGATTTCGGAGTCAGCCGCGAGCAGGTCGCTGAGGCCATCAACGTGGCCATGGTCATGGCGGCAGGCGCCTGCTACGCCCATACGGGAATATCGATGGAAACCCTCAAGGATGTGAACTCAGGAGGGGCCAAATCCGCCGGCTCCGCTTCATCAGACAGCTCCGATAAAATGGAAGATGCCGTTCAGCAAAACCTAAAAGAAGATACAAGCGACATTGAATGCGGCTGCTGACCAGTCTATCGAGCCATCTGTGTTGTGTTTTTGCCGCGATGTAATAGACGTTCCGATATAAACAAGCATGCGCTCTTAGGGCGCATGCTTGTGAGCGCGAAAAGGCAGGTAGTGGATTCGAATTTTTATTAGACATGCACTCACACGTAAATACAACTTACCAACTCCATTAAACCCCTTCGCCTATGAACATAGACCGAATGACCTTTTAAAAGTGAGCGCAGGAAAATGATTATTTAATCAGCGCAAATCGAGTAATCGAATCCTTCGCTTATTATCATGTTATATTATATTATTTCCGGGTAAGCTCACATATCGCTAATATTAGAGGTATGCCCAAGACAGTTAAGTCGGTGAATTTGGGCATCTGCTAAGTATCTATATTAGAGAAATTTAACCCTTAACATCGGAGTACACGGTCAGGATCCCAATCTCAAAACCCCATAAAATATAAGTTCATGAAATTCGTTATTGTTCCCGTAAAAGACTTAACCAAGGCGAAGGATAGGATGTCGGGCTTCCTTACCGGGGCTGAGAGGAAGGAGCTCGTCCTGGCCATGCTGAGAGATATGCTCGGCGCCTTAAAACGCTCGGAGCTTCCCGAACGCTGCCTTGTAGTAACTATAGACGAAAGGGTCTGCGAGCTCTCAAAAGAGCTCGGATTCGACCTTATAATCGAAAAAGACCAGAGGGGAGAAAGCGCCTCCGTAGATGAAGCATCGCTTATCTGCGCTGAAATGGGAGCAACTTCAGTACTCAGGATCCCGGGCGATATTCCATTAATCACACCACTGGATATTGACTTCATTTTGGATAGACCGCTCCCACAACCCTCAGTTATCATCGTCCCTTCAAGGGACAGATTCGGCACGAACGCAATCCTGCAAACTCCTCCAAACGTAATCCGCTCCCAGTTCGGCCGCGACAGCCTGAGAAAGCACATCGAAGACGCAAAAAGGTTTGAAATTCCCTACAGCGTAATAGAAAACCCCCGAATCGGACTCGACGTAGACGAGCCTGAAGATTTGAGAGCCCTGGTTACATATTACAATATGAACGATGCTCGGAGCTCCAACACGCTCGTTGCCCTTCGCAAGCTCGGCATCGCAGACAGGGTAGAGAAATTGAAGCTCACGGGTTAAGACCCGGTTTTTCACCACTCTTTATATTAAAAAGCTCAAGCACATTCCCCCGCTCATACAATGCTGCTGAACATGAATCAGCGCATGTACCCTGATAAACGAAAATAAATTAAATGGTAACTAAAAAAAGGGAAGTGCGTCAAAAGTAAGACTGGGAGGGTGGTGTATTTACCACCCTCCCCTCTCGGTTCGTGTTTAATTTAAAATCCGCCCATTCCGCCCGGCATACCTCCACCACCGCCGGGCATTCCACCGGGCATACCGGCGCCCTCTTCGGAGGGCTTTTCAGCTACAAGGGCTTCTGTAGTCAACAGGAGTCCGGCGACGCTGGCTGCATTTTGAAGCGCCGAGCGGCATACCTTTGTCGGGTCGACGATCCCGGCCTCCACAAGGTCGCAGTACTTCAGTGCGGCTGCGTCAAAACCGATTGAGCCTTTGCTCTCTTTTACCTTCTCTACAACGATCGAACCGTCCCATCCGGCATTTGAAGCAATGCCCCTTAAGGGATCTTCGAGCACACGCCGTACTATGTTGACACCGGCCTTCTCCTCATCATCGCCCGTATCAAATTCCAAAAGCGGAGTAATGGCTCTTATCAGAGCAACCCCGCCTCCGGGCACTATGCCCTCTTCCACCGCCGCTCTTGTCGCGTTCAAGGCATCCTCAACCCTGGCTTTCTTCTCCTTCATCTCAGTTTCAGTAGCGGCGCCCACTTTGACCACCGAAACGCCGCCGGCAAGCTTGGCGAGTCTCTCCTGGAGCTTCTCCCTGTCGTACTCACCGGTAGCCTCATCGATCTGGGACTTTAACTGCCTGATTCTCGCTTCGATGTCGGCTTTTTTGCCGCCCCCCCCGATAATTGTGGTATTTTCCTTGTCTATTACCACTTTTTTCGCTGTACCCATTGATTTAAGGTTGGCATCTTCAAGCTTCATTCCCGCCTCTTCCGATATGACGGTGCCGCCTGTGAGTACCGCTAAGTCCTCAATCATCGCCTTACGCCTGTCTCCAAACCCCGGGGCCTTAACCGCGGCGCACTTCAGGGTTCCCCTGATTCTATTGACGACCAGTGTGGCAAGGGCTTCCCCCTCAACGTCCTCTGAAACTATCAGAATAGGCTTCTGGCTCCTTGCTACCTCTTCGAGCAGTGGAACGAGGTCTTTCATGTTGGCGATCTTTTTATCATAGAGAAGCACGAGGGGATCTTCCATCTCTACAATCATCTTTTCGGTCTCGGTAACGAAATATGGGGAAAGATAGCCCCTGTCGAACTGCATACCCTCAACCACTTCCATCGTAGTTTCAAGGATCTTGCCTTCCTCGACGGTAATAACGCCGTCCTTACCGACCTTCTCCATTGCATCCGCAATGATGTTTCCAATGTCTTCATCACCGTTTGCCGATATTGTGGCCACCTGAGCAATCTCTGTTCTCCCCTTGACCTGCTTGCTGAGTTTTCTGATAGTGTCGACCACGACTACAACAGATTTGTCGATACCCCTTTTCAGCTTCATGGGGTCATGACCGGCTGCCACGAGCTTTATGCCCTCTTTAAAAATTCCCTGTGCAAGAAGGGTCGCAGTCGTAGTGCCGTCCCCAGCCACGTCGCTTGTCTTCGAAGCTACCTCTTTTACCATCTGAGCGCCCATATTCTCGTATCTATCTTCGAGCTCTATCTCTTTAGCCACCGTTACTCCGTCCTTGGTCACAACCGGGGCGCCGAAGCTCTTCTCGATCAATACGTTCCTTCCCCTTGGACCCAACGTTGCCTTAACGGCGTTTGATAACTGCTCAATGCCTTTTAAAATTGAATCTCTCGCCTCAGAACCAAATGCAATTTGTTTAGCAGCCATCTGCTAATACCTCCTTGTTTTATTCGATTATAGCAAGCACTTCATTTTCATCGAGGATAACGTAATCATCACCTTCGAGAGTTATTTCCGTACCGCCGTATTTGCTGAACAACACCTTGTCGCCCTTCTTGACCTCTAGTGGCACAATTTTTCCATCATCTCCGACTCGCCCCTTGCCGACAGACACGACTTTACCTTCCTGAGGCTTTTCTTTTGCGGTTTCAGGTATGATAATTCCACCCTTTGTTTTTTGAGAAGCCTCAATTCTTTCAAGCAAAATCTTATCGTGAAGCGGTCTGACCTTCATCACCCTTATACCTCCTGAGTAGAATGGGATAAAAAATAGCACTCTATACCACCGAGTGCTACTAATAACATATTTGTCCTAAAGAATTTGTCAAGAGATGATGTTAATTTTTCTACTACCTTTAAAGCTAATTAGCCTGGGTATAGTATAGATGAGTTGTCAAAGGCGGCTTGAAATAGCCATTAGTATAATGTGCTCATCATTTATATATTCCTTTTCAACACTCTATATCACCAAAGAACTCAAATGCTTAAAACTTCTTCCTGCGGCCTGGAATTTAACCCGCACAGCCTAATATTTGATGTGCAAAAACTGAGTCCTACCCCAATAAATAAGGCAAAATATCCCTATGGAACATAATACTCCTTTGCTCTTGAATTTGAGCTAAAGCTCGGTTTAAGAAAGCAAAACGCAGTTAGAAATGAAACTCGCTCGAACCAATTACGTCATAATAGCAACGGGTCAGTTCTTGCTAATTTGAGCTTTTTACATCATTATTTATTAAGCAATCGGGGGTTATAGTTTAACCATTTGAGAAGAAAATGCTCTGTTTCAATCACTATCACCAACAATTAAGGAGGAACCAACACATCTTATGAACGAAGGCGCTCCGCAAAAAGACTTTCTTCCCACCTCAAACCTTGGAAGGGACTCTTTAGCCTCTAAATACCGGGAAGTGCGCAAGTTCTCCGAGACCCTTTGCCAACCCCTCAATATTGAAGACTATGTAATCCAATCGATGCCCGATGTAAGCCCCACTAAATGGCACCTGGCTCACACAAGCTGGTTCTTTGAAACATTTGTACTCCCGAAGGCAGACCCAAAATACAAATCTCCCAACCCCCAATACGCATATCTCTTCAATTCCTACTACGTACTGGCCGGTGAGAGATGGTACCGTCCTAACCGGGGGCTTATCTCAAGACCGGGGGTTGAAGACACCTTCAAATACCGCAAGCACGTCGACAACCACATGTTGGAATTTTTAGAAAACTCTGGAGAAGTTATATTTGAAGAGCTCGCCCCAATAATCGAGATCGGCTTGCATCACGAGCAGCAGCACCAGGAGCTTATGCTAACAGACATCAAACACGTATTTTCCATAAACCCCATGAAGCCCGCTTACCGTAAAGATTTACCGACCCCCCCTAGAACTAAGAGCGTAGAAAAAATGGGCTGGGTCGAGTTCCCCGAGGGACAGCGGTGGATCGGAAGCGACGGCGAGTCATTCGCCTACGACAACGAGCTTCCACTCCACCGACAGTTCGTAGGCGAATTTTCCATAGCAACACGCCTGGTCACAAACGGAGAGTACGTAGAGTTCATCGAAGACGGCGCCTATGAAAGACCGGAGCTGTGGCTCTCGGACGGATGGGCTACGATCGAGCTCAACGACTGGAAGGCCCCGTTATACTGGGAGAAGCTCGAGGGCAAATGGCGGCACTACACACTTGCGGGCATGAGGGGGGTAAACCCTGAGGAGCCCGTGAGCCACCTGAGCTTTTATGAGGCAGAGGCATACGCAGGCTGGGCGGGTGCGAGACTGCCAACAGAGGCCGAATGGGAAACCGCATCCTCTTCGGTAGAGATTTCAGGCAATTTCGCTGATGACGGATACTACCATCCCATACCCACTCAGAACGGCCGTGCATCCGGCTCAATCCAACAGATGTTCGGCGACCTTTGGGAATGGACTCGAAGCTCATATTCCCCATACCCCGGTTATAGCGCCCCTTCCAGCGCACTCGGTGAGTACAACGGCAAGTTCATGTCGAATCAGATGGTCTTAAGAGGCGGCTCCTGCGCTACGCCTAAATCGCATATACGACCCACATACAGGAACTTCTTCCCCCCTGAGGCCAGGTGGCAGTTCAAGGGATTGAGGCTCGCAAAATAAGCATGTCAAATCTACGACCAAAGCATAACTCCGAGGGCAGCGTGCATTCACCTGAGCAGGAAAGCTACCTGCGAGAGGTCTTGAGCGGGCTAAAAAAGCCGCAGAAGACACTTCCCTGCAAGCTGTTCTACGACGAGGAAGGCTCGGCGTTGTTCGATCAAATTTGCGACCTGGAAGAGTACTATCTAACCAGAACCGAGATAGGGATAATCGAAAACAACCTAGATGAAATATCTTCGCTGATAGGGCAGGACTGTCTGTTAATCGAGTTCGGGAGCGGGAGCAGCTTAAAGATACGCTTGCTGCTTGACCGCTTAAAGAACATCTCGGCCTACGTCCCCATAGACATTTCTCTCAACCATCTCATCAAATCAACCGAAGCCCTTTCAATTGACTATGAGAGCTTAAAGATACGTCCCGTTTGCGCCGATTATTCTCAGCCGTTCGAGCTGCCGCCGCTCGATGTGACGTGGTCAAAGAAAGTCGTGTTTTACCCCGGCTCGACTATCGGCAACTTCACCCCCGAGCAGGCCCTTAAGTTTCTCGGGCGTATTGCCGGGCTCGTCGGCAAGGACGGCAGCCTGCTTATAGGCGTCGACTTAAAGAAGGACACCGAAACCCTGGAAGCTGCTTACAACGACAAAGATGGATTGACCTCAGAGTTCAACTTAAACATCTTAAGAAGGCTTAACCGAGAGCTGGGCGCAAACTTCCAAATAAGCCTCTGGAAACATCAAGCATTCTACAATAAAGAACACGGAAGGGTCGAAATGCACCTTGTGAGCTTGAAGGATCAGAGCGTGAAGATGAACAACAACAAAATTTTCTTCAAAACTGACGAGGACATACTGACCGAATACTCGTACAAATACGGCATAGAGGAGTTTGAAGAAATGGTTTCCCCAATATTCGACGTCCAACACGTATGGACGGATAAAGAGAAAAAATTCAGCGTCCAGTATCTCACAGTGAAATAACCGCCGCAATCATTTACCAACTTGATTTAAAACTCACTGCCGTACCTCAAATATGCACTTATTCTGATCTACACGCTCTTTCTATAACTCTCACCCATTGCAATCATCAAATCCAACCCTTTTCTATGCGATAGAAAATAGCCCCAAAAAAGTTTATATTCACTCCTAAAGTAAATTAATATGACAGAGGAGAATGGTGGTCGCGTATCGACCTGAACCAGCAGATTCCTTCCCCCGCAATTGCTTCTATCAAGAGAGGACACTCAAAATCCAGTAACCTCCAGCCCTTAAAACACAGCTATGATTACCCTTGAAAATATCACAAAGACATACGGCGATAATACGGCGCTTGACGCCATAGATCTACGGATATCACCGGGCATGACCACAGTAATACTCGGCCGGAGCGGATGCGGCAAATCCACTATTCTCAGGACGATTATCGGTCTCATAGAGCCGGACATCGGATCGGTGTATATTGACGGCCATATTTTGAACCCGTCGAACGTCTACCGGCTCAGACAGAGTATGGGGTATGTGATTCAGGAAGGGGGGCTCTTCCCTCACCTGACGACGGAGCGAAACATCTCCCTCATGGCAAGACACCTGGGCAGGGACAGCGGCTGGATAGAGAGGAGGATAGCTGAGCTTTGCGAGCTGACGAAGTTCCCCATCGAAGGCCTGCTGCGCTACCCGATTCAGCTCTCCGGGGGTCAGAGACAGCGCGTAAGCCTGATGCGCGCCCTGATGCTCGAGCCCGACATACTGCTCCTAGACGAGCCGCTCGGAGCGCTCGACCCGCTGATTAGATACCAGCTTCAAGTCGATCTCAAGAGCGTGTTCGGTACACTGAACAAGACGGTCGTAATGGTAACCCACGATTTAGGAGAGGCCGGGTTCCTCGGAGATACCATGGTGTTGATGGAGGACGGTTCCATAGTGCAGCAGGGTACGCTCACCGAGCTTGCGCGCACACCCGCCGAGCCCTTCGTCACCGAGTTCATTAACGCACAGCGAAACCCTCTCGATGTTATCGGAGGCGACCAGGATTGATAAAGCTCCTGACTTTGCTGCTCCTGATATATTCGCCGCCTGTGTTTGGGGCTGCTGAGAAAACTCCGGTCGAGATAAAAACCGCATCGAAAAAATTCACCGAATCCGTAATACTGGGGGAGATAATCACCCAAATCGCACGAACCGGCGGAGCGCGCGCCACACACAGGAGTCAGCTCGGAGGCACGAGAATCCTTTGGAGCTCTCTGATTTCAGGCGAAATAGACATCTATCCTGAGTACACAGGAACAATCGCTAAAGAGATCTTTTCGGGAAGGAGCATAAAGGGACGAGCGGCAGTTAAGAGAAGCCCTTGCCGAGCACGGCATCCTTATGAGCCGCCCTCTGGGATTCAACAACACATACGTTTTAGGGATGAAAGAGGACGTGGCGGTGAGCCTGGGGATTGAAAAAATCTCAGATTTGCAAAATCACCCCGGCCTCAAACTGGCCTTCAGCAACGAGTTCATGGACAGGGGCGACGGCTGGCCCGGCCTTCGCTCTCACTACGGCCTTCCGCAAAAAGACGTCAGGGGCCTAGACCACGACCTTGCCTACAGGGGGCTTCAAACAGGCTCCATCGACGCAATGGACCTCTATTCCACCGACGCCGAAATAAGCTACTACAACATCCGCAGGCTGCATGACGACCTGAACTACTTCCCGCGCTACGATGCCGTAATACTATACAGGAAAGAGCTGCTCAAGAGCGCCCCGGAGATACTGGGGCAGATATTGGAGCTTGAAGGCAGGATAGACGAGCCGAAGATGGTCGGATTGAATGCGCAGGCAAAGCTCCACCGCATTCCCGAGCAAAATATTGCAGCGGGGTTCCTGAGCGAGCATCTATCATTATCCCCTGCCGTAAGCTCCGCCACCTTCTTATCGCGACTCTGGAGACGCACAATGGAGCACCTGTTTCTCGTAGCGATCTCCCTCTCCGCAGCCATTGTTATTTCGATACCCCTGGGAATCCTTTCCCGCCGTCACAAATCCTTCGGCCAGGTAATCTTGGGAGCGGTAGGAATAATACAGACAGTCCCCTCGCTGGCCCTGCTGGTGTTTATGATTCCTTTGCTCGGCATCGGCACTTCCCCCGCAATAGCCGCTCTCTTCCTCTACAGCCTCCTCCCCATAGTGAGGAACACATACGCGGGCCTGAGCGATATTCCGCCCGAAATCACCGAATCCTCGATGGCTCTGGGACTGCCCGAAGGGGCAAGGCTGAGGCTCATAGAACTGCCCCTTGCATCGCGCTCGATCCTGGCCGGGATTAAAACATCTTCCGTTATCAACGTGGGAACGGCCACCCTCGGCGCGCTGATCGGAGCCGGAGGTTACGGCCAGCCGATACTCACTGGGATCCGCCTGGACAACACTGGGTTGATCCTCGAAGGTGCAGTACCGGCAGCCCTCCTTGCACTCGCAGTTCAGGGTCTGTTTGAGGTATTTGAGCGCACCCTGCTGCCCAAAGGGTTACTGCTAAAGCCCGAATAATATATGTGAATATAACTAAAAGTAATTTCAGTCTACAACCTTTACACCATGCCAGAACGCAACGTAGTTTTTGATATTTTTGGCGTCTTCCTTCGGCTCGGGGTAAAACCATGCCCCGTCTTTGTTCACACTACCGTCCACTGAAATATTGTAATAACTGGCAATACCTTTCCAAAAGCATCTGGTATGGGTATCGCTCCCCTGAAAATACTCAGTGTTTATACTCTCAGGTGGGAAGTAATGGTTACCCTCTACGGCTATGGTGTCATCGCTCTCTGCAATTACTGTGTCGTTCCACATAGCTTTCAACTTATGGTCCTCCCGTAATTCAATTAGCCTTATCAAATTAAGATTGAAATAGTGGGGAAATAGTTTCATAAACCGTAAGAAACTGCGATCAATATATGTAAGATATGGAGTTTAAACTGTGTCCTGATTTAATAGAGGCACAACGCTCTTAGGCGAGTGTTTGCCCGTTTTGTCATTTGTTAATTACATAGTGTTAAGGCCCGACCGCTGTAATTTTCAATTAAGCTCCATAGATGTGGTATCGACCTCAAAGGCGTTACGTATAACCCTTACTTCGCCTGTCAAAAGGTTTACCGCCGCGATATCAAACCTAAGCTCGTCGTATTCAACCTCCTTTTCCTCCAGGAACACGTTCGCCACAGTCCAAAGCCGAAGCTGCTTGGTTTTGGTAACGGATTCTTCCGGCAGTCCGAAGCTCTCCGAAGAGCGCGACTTCACTTCTATGAAACACAGGCAGTCTTTATCCCTTGCGATTATATCGATTTCCCCTTCCCTGCACCTGTAATTCTTCTCAACTATGTCGTAACCGTACCTCTCTAAAGCCCTGCAAGCTATGGCCTCGCCCTTCTTTCCAGCAGCCCTCGTGTTTTTCATCGATGCCCCTAGTTTGCCATCAATCGAGTTTCAAAAAAAGATTTCCCCCATTCTTGCTCCCATATTATTAACACCTATTTAATGCCGGGAATCAAATTCTGGAAATTTCTTCAGCACCGCTCTCATCGCCGATGACAATTTCCGTTATATGTATTACACTCCTAGTATTGTCATTGAGAGCGCATCAAACTCCCATGGCATAAAAAACTGTGTATATGGGTGCATAAATATGGAATACAGGACACTCGGGAAAACGAAGCTAAAGGTATCGGTCGTCGGGTTCGGCTGCTGGGCCATGGGAGGCGGATGGGGGAAGCGTGACGATAAAAACGCAACTGCCGCAGTCGGACGTGCTCTAGACCTCGGCATCAATTTTTTCGATACCGCCGACACATACGGCCTGGGACATTCAGAAGAGGTGCTCGGAAAGGCACTGGGCAACAGGCGAAAGGAAGCGATTATCGCAACCAAGTTCGGGCTGCACTGGGACGAGAACGGCTCTCTTTACCGCTCCGGGAGCAGGCACCACATAATGCACGCCATCGAAGGGAGTCTGAAGAGGCTCAAAACCGACTACATCGACCTGTATCAAGTTCACTGGCCCGACCTCAACACGCCGTTTGAAACGACGATGAAGGCACTAAAAGAACTGCTCAAGTCTGGGAAGGTGAGGTACATAGGGGTATCAAACTTCAGCGTCCGGCAAATAAAACAGTGCATCATAACTGCGCCCATACACTCCCTGCAGCCGCGATACAGCATGTTGACACGCGAGATCGAGAAATCGATAATGCCGTTCTGCAAGCGGGAAG
Organism: Candidatus Dadabacteria bacterium; assembly: GCA_022564935.1. GTDB lineage: Bacteria > Desulfobacterota_D > UBA1144 > Nemesobacterales > JADFKM01 > JADFKM01. The sequence goes on along the minus strand of JADFKM010000048.1, from coordinate 1,006 downwards.
GAATCGGCCTGGCCACATACGGCACCCTTGCCTACGGCATTCTCACGGGCAAGTTCAACCGGAATTCGAAGTTCCCAAGAGACGACTGGCGCTCCGGGGAGATGCTCGAAGACGCCGATATGTGGCAGGATAACGTCGACCTCTTTCAGGGAAAACAGTTCAAAGACAACCTAAGGGTTGTAAGGAAGCTCCAGAAGATAGCAGGTAGAATCGGCATCACAATGGGGCAGCTCGCCATAGCGTGGGTGCTGTCCAAACCGGCGATAAGCTCGGCAATCGTCGGGGCTAAAAGACCCTCGCAGGCTGAAGAGAACGCACGGGCCGGAGACATAAAGCTCTCAAAGTCCGAGCTGCGGGAGATCAACCAAATCCTCAAAGAGCATGCTTAAAATAAACTGGAGTGAGTCATGCAAATCTCCCCCGCAACGACCAACGAATTAGTGCCCGAGACTACTCGCTAAAATCGATGCCCTGTCTCTTCTCCCCCACTCTTTCGGCAAGAGCGTGTGCCACAATCGGAAGCGCAATGGTGGCGTCGCAGTAGCACTGAACGAGGTTGCCGTTGGATTTCTCCTTGCCCCAGGAAACGGCCTCTTCGAACGTTCATCCCGAAAGCCCGCCCCATTGCGGGGAATCGGTAGTGATTTGAATCGCATATTTATGCGGATAATAGGTCTCCAGATTCCCGGTGCCTTTCCTGTTGAGGCCGGGGGCTCTGTTGGGCACCACCCTGTCCTCATACATTAAATCGCTCGTTACGGCAAAAAGTTGTATGAAATCCTTAGGCACACCCCCTCCTATATAAACCACTGCGGTTTCCTGCATCCTCTGCGCAAGGGACATAAATTCAACATAATCTTTCATGGCGTCGATGGTGAGGGAAAAGCCCTTGCCCTTCGCAATAAGTGCCGCGTCGCCGTAGGGGCTGTCTGCAATGGCCGGGCAGAAGACGGGCACGCCGCAACTGGCCGCCGCCGTAACGATGCTCCTTATGCCCCTATCGCCA
>JADFKM010000007.1 GCA_022564935.1 Candidatus Dadabacteria bacterium | reverse complement strand
CCACGTTCCCGGTGAGCGATTGCTTAATCAGGGCCGCCTCAAGCGCCATGCCGGGGTAGAGCGACCTGTTTACCTCTTCGGCCCCCGTAAGCATGAGCTTGAAAAGCAGCTCTAGGGTCTGGAGGCTTGAGTCCCCGGCCAGTTTTTCAAGCTCGAGGGCTTCATCGCCCGAGAGCTCAATGACGGTGTCCCTGCCGCACGTCTTTATGATTAACGCTTGGCGCAAGGTCTTGAGCAGGTCTTCGGCGAAGCGCTTGGGGCTTATGCCCCTTGAGCTTTGCTCCATCAGTATTTCTATGCACCTCTTAGGGTCCTTGTGGAGGATTGATTTTAGCGCCGCTTTGATAGCCCCTCTGTCCGTGATGCCGAGCGCTTTTGTTATGTCGCCCTGAGAAATGCTGAGGGGAGCGGCCTCGGCCTCGGTCAGGGTTTGAGTGCCTGCCGGAACGGCTATCTGATAGGTCGCAATTAGGTGGTCGAGCAGGCTGAGCGCGTCGCGGATGCTGCCGTCTGCTTCCTGGGCGAGCAGGTAGCATGCCTGGGGGGAGATGCCGATTCCCTCTTTAGAGGTGACGTGTTCGATCCTTTCTTTTATCTGCTCGGCGCTGAGGCGCTTGAACTCGTGTCTCTGGCAGCGCGAGAGTATAGTGCCCGGGATTTTGTGGACTTCTGTTGTAGCCAGTATAAACAGTACGTGAGGGGGGGGCTCTTCCAGTGTTTTGAGCAGGGCGTTGAAGGCCGAGGCCGAAAGCATATGCGCTTCGTCCACGATGTATATTTTTGTTTTGCCTGAGGTCGGAAGGTACTTTATGTTGTTTATTATTTCCCTCACGTCACCTACGCCCGTGTGGGATGCGGCGTCTATCTCCTGGACGTCCAGGGACCTGCCTTCCTGAATGTCCACACAGAAAGTGCACTCACAGCACGGGGATTGCTCGGAGGGGAATTTCACGCAGTTAAGGGTTTTTGCCACCACTCTGGCGGTGGTCGTTTTCCCCACCCCTCTCGAGCCGGAGAAGATCATCGCATGGGCGACCGTACCCGATTTGAGGGCGTTTTTCAGGGTTCCGACGACGTGCTCCTGACCCACGATGTCCTCGAATCTCTGCGGTCTCCACTTCCTTGCAAGCACTACGTAAGACATATTTCGTTTTCAAGACAGCCGGCTAAGTTGACCGCAACGCTCAGGGGGTCTCACTACCGTTGCTCCCGTCAGGGTCTAGCGGAGTTTGCAAGTCCCTGCCGTACGGGACCTAGCCGGCTGACGTTAATTTAAGATTACATTACCATTTTTATTGGCGGAGAGGGTGGGATTTGAACCCACGAGAGGGCTATTAACCCCCTACACGCTTTCCAGGCGTGCACCTTCGGCCGCTCGGTCACCTCTCCAATACAAATCCCTAAAAGTATGATTTTAACATCGGAGGTGAAATGGTCAAAGGCCGTTTTCGAGAATTTTGAGCTCACAAAAGCCGGTGGAGAGTGCATTGAGAGCGCTTTATGGCCCTCAATTGCCCGTGTAGCTGCATTTGCAGAGATCTGTCCTTATGTAGGCTATGACATTCCATATTTCTTCTTTTGATAGGGCGTTCTTCCACCCTGGCATAATGGGAGACTTGCCGACCGACGCTCCCCCCTCGGCTATACCCTTATACAAGCGATCATCGCTTAGAGTGGAGATGTAGACAGAATCCGTGAGGTCCCTCGGCTTCGGCTCGAGGGCGGCTCCTGCGGGACCGTCACCCTTACCGCTCTCTCCGTGACAAGTGGAGCAAAACGCGGTGAATTTCTCCTTGCCCATTGCGGGGTCGGCCTGTGGGGAAGGCGCTGCGGGCAGTTTGGCTGACTCAGGCTCGATTGTTTCTTTCACTTCTTCGGTCTTGACAGCCGGGGCTTCCCTTTTTGCGGGGGCAGGCTTTTCCTCTTCACAGGATAGGAGGAAAAGCAGGGCGAAAAAGCACAGGGTCATCAGCCAAGAAATGAGTGTATTCATGATAATATTCCTCCTTTGAGGGCGAGAATGGGGGTTTATATGGTTGTAGTGTCCGTCCACACAGATATATTATCCTCTGTTTCGGAGTTTGTTAAATAAAACTCTTTTTCTGTCGGCGGGGACATTGTCGGAGCGTCTTATAAGGCGGGGATACATGTTTTCATGGTTAAGCCGGTCGTGAGTCCGGGCGGGGTACGTACAGGGGACCACAGGGGGATGCAGCACCCCATTGTGCGGGCGTTGTATCTGTTTCGCACACCGAACTGTGATGTTATCATAGGTAAGCTGTTCGGGCGCCTTATGGCTGATTTTCAATTACGATGATAGTGTGGAAACCGATAACCCTTGCGGTTTTTAATAAGCGCATTCTTGCGAAAAATTTTAAGCGCGGGAGGATATAAGCGTGGCTTTGATTAAGCATTCGATAGATGATGGGGTGGCGACGCTGGTTATCGACCGGCCGAAGGTAAACGCCCTCAATGACGAGTTGATGGGTGAGCTTAAGGACCGGTTCGATGAATTAAGGGACGAGGTGAGCACAAGGGCCGTCGTGCTCACAGGAGCCGGCAGCTTCTTTTCTTTCGGCCTCGACGTCCCAGGGTATATGGACTATTCGAAGGAGGAATTTAAGGACTCCTTCACTAAGTTTGCACAGCTTTACGCGGGGATATTCGAGTTCCCGAAGCCCGTTGTGGCCGCTGTGAATGGTCATGCGGTCGCCATGGGTTGCGTATTTGCACTAGCGTGCGACTACAGGGTATTTGTCACCGGCAAGGCGAAAATAGGTCTCAATGAGATCACATTCGGCTCGACCCTGCCCGCCGGAGTTGTCGAGATTCTAAAATATGCGGTGGGCGAGCCGAACGCCGCGAGGGTGCTCTACGAAGGGGGCATTTACACCGCAGATGCGGCCCTTGATCTGGGTCTTGTTCACAAGGTCGTCGAGGCGAATGAGTTGCAGACCGAAGCGGGCGCTGTGGCCTCGGACTTGGCATCTAAAAACGAGGCCGCTTTCAGGAGCGTTAAGACGGCGCTGAGGGGGCCGGTGATAGAGGAGATCAGGAGAAGGGAGGAGAGGTCGATCGAGGAGTTTGTGGACATCTGGTACTCCGAGCCGGTGAGAAAAAACCTTGCCAAGATAGAGATCCGCTAGCTGGGGACATATGCTTTGAATTACATTCGTCGGTTATTGGCGATAGATTTTTATAGACCCCAGATAAATACCCAGGATATATATCCCAGGTAGGAGTGGATAGCTCAATGCAGCGAGTGAGAATTTAGAATTAAGGAATAAACTATGATAAAGAAGTGGAGTGTTGTGAAGTCGGAGATGCTCAATTCGCTCAAGGTCTTTTCCACCAGAAAAGACTGGAGCGTTTCGCCCGTCACGGGCCTTGAGCACAACTTCTACGTCCTTGAGGTGCCGGATTGGGTAAACGTCGTGGCAATCACCCCCGAGAAGGAAATCGTGCTCATCAGGCAGTACCGCCACGGCACACGCTCCGTTACGCTTGAGATACCCGGCGGCATGGTCGACGGTGGCGAAGAGCCGCTTGAAGCGGCGAGGAGAGAGCTTTTTGAGGAAACCGGCTACGCTTCGAGCGCGTGGCGGCAGATAGGCAAGGTGCACCCCAATCCCGCCATACAGAACAACGCCTGCTATACATTCCTTGCCGTAGATGCGCAAAAGGCTGGGGGGCAGCGCCTGGACGGCACCGAAGACATAGAGATATTAACGATCCCTGCGGGGGAAATGACGGAGCTTGTAAAGAGTGGGGAAATCACACACTCCCTCGTTGCTGTGGCCTTTTACTGGTTTTACCTGGACGGGGGGTGATAAAAAAGGGGTGAGGAACTGCCGGGTAACATGAAGCGCCGTTGACTGGACACTCCGGGCTTGCTTTACTGCATTACTTTACTGGGGACTGTGTTTCAAAGTCGGCGCTAAAGCTTCTCAGCATGTATCAAAGATTACAGTTAGGCCGCTTTATTCTTCTGCTTCTGCCTGCTCTGGCTCCTGCTGCACCTGCTCGCTTCGTTCTGCTTCTGCCTGCTCTGGCTCCTGCTGCACCTGCTCGCTTTGTTCTGCCCCTTCTGCCCTGAGCACTTTGACTGCGAGAGGGCCCCTCTGCCCCTCTTCGAGTTTAAATTCTACGACCTCACCTCGAAGAAGGGTCTTATAACCGTCGCCCTCTATAACGCTGTAATGCACGAAAACGTCCCCATCTCCGCCGTCATTCTCTAGAAAACCGTAGCCCTTGGCGTTGTTAAACCACTTAACTTTTCCCTTCAACAAAACTCCCAACCTCCGTCACTTAGCGCCACCTCTAATATCGCACAGATTAAAATTTTTGTCAATTGGTTTATTGCGGCAGATAAAAACCACCGGATGCGTTTATTCAGCATTTGGGGGGTGGATTAATTTCAATGGTTCTTTGCTCAGGGCAGAAGGCGGTTTGGGAAATATGCGCCGAAAACCCCGGTTTCCCGCTTCATAAAACCGTCGCTTTAAGACATGCGGTTTGTTCACAACCTTCCCATCGGCTCGCTCAATACCAGCAGCCGTGGATAAAACCCTATTTCTCAGGCGGCCCGCCTGAGTGTTCGGGGTGCCACAGGGCGAAGTGGTTCTTGTGAACGTCTGTGTACGGGCCCTCGCTGTAGTGTGTGTCGTAGAATTCGAGGTCGAGGTGGTGAGCTTGAAAACACAGCCTTACGAACATCGGGTCGAGAAAAGCCGGGAACCTCCCGTAGTTCTCATAGACGTAGTTGCAGAAGTCCTTTACTATCTCGATCCTGACCTCCGAGGGGTGGTACTCATCGGCCAGCACCCCGGCGGGGTCGCGGTATGGGTAAGGGTTATCTTCCTTCCAAAACTCGCCCCTTACTCGGAGGAATTTGTCCACCGCTTCCCCCATGTCCCCTACGTAAGGCGGGCACAGCGCCTCGAACACGCCGTCGCGGCCTACGGGCACGGGGTGTAGTAATTTCCTGAGGCTCCGCTCCGGGGCGACGAACCTGAAACCCAGCCCCTTGTGCTCGGGCTTCAGTCCGAGGGCGTAGTGTGGGAGCATTCCCGTGAAAGCCCAGCCTCCGAGTCCGAGGGCCTGGAGCGCCAGGTTGAGATTCTGGCATATGAAGGCCTGCTCTACGTTGAGAGTTGTAAGAACCCTCAGCTCTAAGTCGAATAGCGAGAGCTCTACGTCCTTTTTGATATAGCCGCGATCGATCCATTTATCCAGACCGCACGACCTGCCGTCGTTAAGCTCGTCGATGATGTTAAAGCCGTATTTGGCCCCGAAATAGATGAACAAGAGCACCATATACTCGACCGTGATATTGGTGACGGGCACGAAGAACGTGGTGCCGGGCTTGTTCACGTTCCAAGCGTTGAAGTCAAATAGTCCGGGCTCCCCCTTGGGCATGTCGGCCCTTCCGTCCTGGAGCTTCACGAGGCTCTTTTTGAACATGCGCAGAGCAGTTTCGGCTTGCTCTTCTCTGGATTTGCCGTAGAAAATGGATGTTTCCCCGTCTTCGGGCATGAGGTCTAACAGCCTGACCATATAAACTCCCGAATCGTTTGTATAAAACAGCTCCGTTGAGTGTGAGTTGCACGAGCACGGCCACGAGCGGCCCGTCCATTGGAAGAGCCACGATATTCCCGTCTTCGGCATGTCTCCGAGGGCAAGCCCCGTCGTCCCCGTGCCTGCCCATATGAGCATCGCCTCTTCGAGCTCCGTCAGGGGCATCGGAGCGTACCGGGATTTGTGTTTGAGGGTGCCTTCAGTAAGCTCCATGCCGAGGCCGAACCTGCGGGAGCGGCGGGTGAAAATTGAGTCGTAAAGCCCGAAGTTTAACGCTTCGTACAGTCCTTTGGGTATTTCCATTGTTTGATCTCCGAAAAAAATATTTTGTTTCGATGCATGGGCGTTATCGCCCTTTCCTTTGGCATGTTCCGTTTATATTCTGCCCGAACAGCAGAGCATGTGCTCTCGTATACTATTTTAAACCGGTTGGAGGTATTATGTAAATTGAACCCGTGAGAAGGCGGGCTTTTCGCATGTACGAAGCACCCGCTTATTTGCTTCAGGTTTTGTATGTAGTATTCAGCCGAATAGGGGCGGGCGTTCCACTTTGAGTAAAAAAGTCGAGTTTGGTAGAGGTTGCTTCATCTGTGGTACGTAGTTATTCGAGCGGACGAATAACACTGTATGATGGGCGCTACCAGAAATACCTGCTCAGATAGCTCTTTGGGATCTCCCACAGCATTGCGCGCGGGGAGAACCTGATGCTCTAAGGTCTTCTCTCAGGGACGGCTCGCCCCCGCTTAACAGCAGGTCGTGGAACGGGGGCATAGTCAGAGAAAGCTTCCGAATCTCATCGTAGCTCAGATCCCCTTTTTGGTTTAGCTCCTACCAGTAAAAGCACGTCCTGCACTTTGCGTTGCAGCGTGACGTGACGAAAAAAATACTACCGTGTAGAGCCTCTTCTCGGGCCTGAGTACCTTTAGGGGCTTTTTCATTGTTTTTAAATTATTATAATTTTTGGGCAACCAAAATATAATTTCGGAAATTTTTCTCCCGAACTTTGCTTCGTTGAGTGTCCTTGTTTGCCTCACCGCCGCATGTTACCCTTTGGGTTGACATGCTCAACATCGCAACTCTCAAGCCTCAGATAAACGAGATGGTGGAGCGGCAGGCCGATTTCATGGACGAATTTATCCGGAAGCTCGACACTGCTCTTAAAGAGCTTAACGACCGCTCGGACGACTGGGAAAAGCTCTCAAATAAGGTGGAAAAAAGCAAGACTTCCTGGCTCGTGGCGGGTGTGGACAGCCCGCCTAACACCGCCTATCCACTTCCCCCGCGTCCCTCGGACTTCACTGTAATTGCCTCGGACGGCTCACAAATCTTCCCCGACAGACACGAGACCCTGCCGTGCTATCTGATAAACACGGGCTCCGTTCTGATACGTTATGGCTCTCATGCTCGCGCGCTGCTAAAATCCCTGCCCGAGTTTTTCTACACCGAGGAGGACAGGTTCACCGCATGGGACGGCAGGAGGGTTCCGGTAAACACCGAGGTCATTTCCATGAGAAGGACAATGATGGAGATGGAAGAGATCCTCCGTCTCGCCCGTGAGTGCGGCGGGAAAGAGAGCGTCCTGGCCCTTGTCGACGGAACCCTGATACTGTGGACTCTCGAGGGAAAGCCCGCTGATTTCAGGGACAGGATTATGGAGGAGTTTGTCGGGTTCCTGGACGATATCAGGGCCATGAGCATACCAATTGCCGGTTATATCAGCTACCCCGGGAGCACCGACGTGGTGAACGCCCTGCGCGTGGGGCTGTGTCCCGAGGAAGTGAGCCTGTGCAACCAGTGTCCGTACACTCACCTCGACTCCCTCCCGTGCCAGCCGGTGGAGGGCGTCACCGACAGGGCCCTTTTTTCCCGCGTGCTCAAAGAGGGGGAGAGGTCGGCCGTTTTTAGAAGCTCGTCAAAAATACTGCAGCGCTACGGCCCGCACGCCGTGTGCTTCTTCTACCTCAACACCGGTGCGGAGGTCGTCAGAGTGGAGGTGCCGGCCTGGCTTGCCGACGACCCGGCGCTCATCGACCGCACTCACACCCTCATATACGACCAGGCGAAAAAGGGCGGCGGCTACCCGGTTGTGTTGATGGAGGCGCACGAGCAGGCCGTTGTTAGGGGAAGGGACAGGGATTTCTTCTTCGAGCTGGTAAGGGAGGCGCTCGTAAAGTCCGATTTCAAGGTGAGGGTGTCCCGGAAAGCCGTCTCGAAAAGGAGGCCTGTGGTATGAGCGCCCATGCAGGAGAGGTAATTGAGTCGACGACCAGGACGTATGTTGCGCTCTCGCCCTATGTTGGGCAGGCGCCGTCTTTTGGAACGTTCGTAAAGACAGACACACAGCCCGTGGTCTACGGCGTCGTGTGCGAGATAATCACCGAGAGCAGGGAGCCGGGAAGGAGGGCTACTGCGCTAGGGATGCCGCTTGAGGAGCTACGGCGGGAGCAGCCGCAGATCTTCGAGATACTGCAGACCGAGTTCCATGTGCTGACGATCGCCCATTCCCAAAACGGCAGGATGCGCTTTTCCCTCTCTCCCGTGCCCCCGTCAATACATTCGTTCGTTTACCTGTGCACTGACAAAGAGGTGTCCGGTCTTAGCTCCGAGGACTTCTACCTGCGCACGATAGCGTCTGCGCCGAACGTCCCCGTGGACGAGCTCCTTGTGGCGTCGCTCGGGTTCGCGCAGGAAGCCCGGAGCGGCGATACCGACTATATAGTGCGTATGGGAAAGAGCCTGGTGCGCATATTCAAGGACGACTACGAGAGGCTCAGCGCAGTGATGAGGAGGCTTGTGGGGTGAGGGGGTAATATTAGTTAGTAAGATTCTTACTACCTATTCAAAAAATGAATTCAAATTTTGAAAAAGTTAGCGATGAAGAAATTTTGGATCGAGTTAATGATTCAGAAGACAATTTCATAGAGCGAAAACATGCGGGTGTCAAAAAAGCAGAAATACGGCGGACATTGGTTGCATTTGCAAATTCTGTACCCGAAGAGCTGTATGCCTTTTTGTTTATAGGTATCAAAAATGATGGCGAAGTTCAGGGTGTACCAAATCCAGATAAAGTCCAAAAAACAGTTAGAGAAATAGCGGACGAATGTTACCCTAAGTTAGAGTATTTTATCAGAGTCCTTAATATTTCAAATGTAAAAGTGGTAGCAGTAGGCGTTAAATCAAGCTCGAACCGTCCTCATTTTTCCGGGCCAGCTTTTGTCAGAATCGGGTCGGAAAGTGTTGAAGCATCCGATAAGATTTATGAGGAGCTAATAGCTAGTAGAAATTCCAAATGTGGGGAAATCTTAAGACATAAGGGTGAAACAGTAACTGTTGTAGCCAGGAAAATATTAGGAAATCCTAAAACATTAGGGATACCAAGAATTTTCGAGACACATGAATGTAGAATCGAGAGTTGTGATGCCCATATCCTGCACCTTTATGAACTCTCTACCGGTAATCATTACTCAGAACCAATTGATATTGTGACTATTAACAGGGATAACGAAATGAGACGAATGATGATTGAGATAGGCTGAAGACTTTGATTCACCTCAAAACACCTCAAGCACGCTCCGTACATTGCTGAAGTCGGCGAACAGGTGCTCGGGGTCGTGCTCCCGCAGCTCGCTCATGGAATTTGTGCCCGTGGCCACGGCGACCACCCTTGCCCCGGCGGCGCGGCCACCGATGATGTCGTGGTGTGTGTCGCCTACTACAATCACCTCTTCATACTCCACTCCGGGCGGCAGGTAAGACTGCCCCCTTTCGATTGCGATTCGTATGAGCCCTTCGCGGCGGGGTGAGTCTGAGCCGAAACCGCCGAATGGGAAATAGGAGTTCAGCCCTGAGTGGGCGAGCTTTAGGCGGGCTCCCGGCTCGATGTTTCCCGTGGCGATGCCGAGAACGATGTCGTCCCTGACTGAAAGCTCGCTAAGAAGCTCGGGTATGCCCGGAAATATCATAAGACCGTCGGAGCCGGAGAGGTCCGCTTCAAGCTCCTTGACGTATTCCTCGAAGAGACGCTCGAGCTCGTGAGCCTCGTGCTCCCTTCCGAGGTTGCGGGTGAACATATCGCCCACTATAGCCGGGTCTGTTCGGCCTGCCGCCTCGATGCCGTCGACAGCGTGTTCGATTCCGTAAATGTTGAAGAAAGCGCGGTTTACGGCGCGGATTGCCGCCCCATCGGAGGTTAAGATAGTGCCGTCGATGTCGAACAGGACCAGTTTCATGCGGATCCGCCCTCGCTTATGGAGCGGCTGAGACCGCCTGTGACTTTTTCCAGCGCCGTGCTGTAATATTCCCCCTCCATTTCCCAAAGCTCCCTTGAGAGGCTTGAGGCTTTTTTGAGAAGCTTGGTGTCAGGAGTGTCCCCTTCGCTTATCTGTTTCAACACGCCTGCCGCCTTGACCCACCCGGCCCCTATTGCGTCCATTTTCTGCGAAAGCTTGAGTGTCTTCAGCTCTGGCACTATCTCCTCTGCCTCTCTGAGGAAGTCCCTGTACATCCGCCTGAACCCCGCCCCATCGACGCCCCGCTTTACTATCACCTGGTATCCGAACCTGGCGCACCATTTCCAGTCCAGGGCCTCCGGCCAGCCAGGGAGATCTTCGGACCAGAGCTTTATCTGCTCCACGCTCGAGGTGCCGCGAGGGCTTGAGGCGCCCTCAAGCATCATGCGGGCGTTTGTGCGAACAGCTTCGGGAATGACCTCGGGAAGCGGCGGTATGGGGTGTCTCAAATCCACCTCAAACCAGTTGTTCTTGAGCGGGAATTGGGGGGTGTCGGAGGTTCGCGCCCGTTTGAGGTTTTCGTATGAGACGGTTTGAAGCTCCTCGAACCCCGTGTCGGACACGTAAAACATCTCGGTTTCGTCGTCGTATCCCCACAGGCCTATCACATGTCCCGGGAAGTGGGTGGAAGAGTCGTAGTAATCGAGGTGGAAGATGTCGGACTGTATTAGAATGGGGATGTTGTTATCTATGTGCTGCTTCGATGTGTTGAGGGCCTCCTCTGGGTCGTCAGCGTATTTCCAGCGGGTGTTTTTGCCCAGGAGGTTGAAAAAGATGTGCTCCATTCCGGGGCCTCTCATGAATATCATCCTTGTGGGGCTGAAATCGGCAGTTACTATGTAAAAAAACCCCATTCCGCTGCCCAGCCCGAAGCACATGGCTTCGCTCAGGTCGAAGCCCCAGTAGGCCATAACGTCGCGGATTGCCACCGAGCCGCAGTGGATGCCGGGGGTGTGTACCCAGCCCTTAACCATTTTTTTCATAGGGTTGAAAGTCTACCATAATTTGGTGTGAGGGGAATCGGGCTCAGGGTTATGGCGCAGGTTCTGCAATTAGTGCTGACGGCAAGTTTTGTATACGCAGGTTCTTAAAGCCTCGGCTGATTTTTATGCGGTTATACTTGTGGATTAAGGTGGTTGCGAATAAATCTCCCTGCTTCAAGTTGCGCCGCTATGTACATCTTTTCAGGCTATTTTGTAGCGGACATAAGGCTGAGGGGGAAAGCCCGCCCGGGAGGAGTGGACTCATCGGTAGCTCTTAAGCAAATCACCCATCTTGGATTTGCACAGTTTCTTCAAAGCGCCCTTCTCAATCTGCCTGATGCGCTCACGGGTGAGACCGAATATTTGTCCTATCTCATCAAGGGTGAATGTGTTTTCCCTATCGATGCCGAATCGCATCTTGATGATTTCCTCTTCTTTAGGGGACAATGTGGAAAGGGCATCGCGTAGTTTGGGACCTAGAGATTCCCTTTCGAGGAAAAAGTCAGGGGGAGGGGTGTCTTCGTCGGGCAGGAAATCAAGCAGTGTCTTCTGCTCTCCGTCCGGTTTCCTGTCGGAATCTGTCATGGGCGAGTCTAGGTAGACAATGTCGTTTGTGTTGCTGAGGATTAGCTTAACCCCCTCGATGGAAATGCCCGTTTCCTTGGCCACCTCTTTTGGAAGGGGCTTTCGTCCCAGCTCTTTCTGGAGCATCAAGCTTGTCTTGTGCACCTTGTTTGCCTGCTCGAGAACGTATACGGGCACTCTAATGGTTCTGGTCTGATCCAGCAACGCCCTCGAGACGGCCTGGTGTATCCACCATGAGGCGTAGGTGGAGAACTTGAAGCCCCTGGTATGGTCGAATCTCTCCACCGCTCTCATAAGTCCCACGTTTCCCTCTTGAATAAGGTCGGGCAGGGGGAGGCCGCGGCGCGTATACCTTTTGGCGATGCTTACCACCAGGCGAAGGTTGGCGTTGATGAACCTCTGCTTGAGGGCGCTTGCTTTATGTTCGTACAGGGTCATGAATGCGTTCAGATTGGCCAGTCTCTTCAAGGAGCGGTGTTTATTTCCGTTAGGTGAGAGGCTTCCGTTTTGGCGTGTACGGTTCTCGGTGCTCTTTGAGTATTTTTCGAGGAGGGCTTTGATTTTTTTCGCTTTAATCTCAAATTTTTTTATCGTTGCCGATACCTCTAACTCTTCGGTCGAATTCAGCAGAGGTTCATGGGACATGTCTTTGAAATAAGCGTAAAGGAGCCGAAACTCTTCATTCGGGGTCCAATGGCCGTTGGCGGTTTCTGCATTATCTGCGACGCTTGGCTTGAGCTCTTCTTCTTCGATATTTTCTTCCAGCGCTTCTTGATCCGAAAACATAGTATCGTCGCTCTCGCCCGGGGAGATTGTATCGAGTTCTCCTGAGAATTTCTCGTTATCTACTAAACCCAAAGAGTTCTTCTTAGACATAAGTAATTTCACTCCATTACTATTTTGTTGTTGGCCAATTATTATTTAGGATACCTAAATAAATTCTATAAAAAATTTTCCCCCCTTATTTATTAATTTAAAGTATCCCTGTAATCGGGGCATTCCTTATAAGTTTCAACTTCACTAAGGAATATGTTCAAGTAGTCACAGTAATGAGGCTTAAATGAATCGGGATACTTGCTGCGGTGGAAGAAGCTGCAGTTAAGGCAGAAATCCGTGTAGTTTATTAGTTTCTTAACGATGAGTTTCTTGGACATCTTTAGGAGAAGCCGCTCGAGGATCTCCTGTTCTTCTTCGTTGAATTCCGAGATCATATCTTCAATATCATTGCCCACGTCTTGGACAACTTCTACAGTTCTAGAGCCTTTGGGGGTGAGGCTTAGAATGACCTTTCTCCTGTCGTCGCTTTTCCGGTTCCTCTCTACGAGGTCCTTGCCCTGAAGGACGTCGAGGATACCGCTCACTGTGGCGGGAGTACAGGAGAGATGCCTTGCCAGGGAGTTAACGGTGACTGAGTCGCTCCTTACGAAATTGATGTAGAGAAGGACCTGAATCTGAGCGGGAGTGAGGTTTTCAAGCTTGCTCTTTTCCCAAAGCATGTGTTTGATGGCCTGAGAGTTACTGAAGAGTATCCTAGCGATTTGCCCGCTTACATGTGTGTCCCTGTACACTGGGTCAAATATTGACATTCTACTTATCCTAACTCTTTATTACCTCTTAAACTATAGCACAAACGATTTTCATTAGCAATACTAAATGATGGGGTAAAAACCGATAGAGACGTGAGGGCTTGGTCAAACAGAAGCATATTTGATCTTGAAGGGCGTTCCGACTTCGGGTTTACTGACTTTCCATATCCAACCGTCGTAGATAAAGTGGAGGAAAGAGCTGCCCACTATGTACATTTCAAACACGTTCCGGTCGAGGTTCATCCCGACCAGGCAGAACACTACCACCCCGGCGGAGAAAAGCGAGCTGTAGAGCCACAGTTTTTTCGATGCCGCAGCAAGCGCCGAGGTGTATTTCTTCTGCTTGTACTTGGAGCTCACGAAAGTGTTTACAAACACAACGTATTCCAGTGCGTGGGAAAAGCCGAACACGAGGTATCCGATAATAAAATCGTAGAAAAAAGTGGCGTATATAAGCAGAATCGAAAGAACATACAGGTTCTTAGCCCAGCTGAACCTGGCCCTGAACTTGTACTCGTTGTGTGCGTAAATGAGTGTAAAAACGATTGCGGCTGCAAGGCAAAAATATGATATGGTAGTGAAAATGTGCAAGTAGCCCCCTATGTAGCCCAGCAGCTCCCTGCCCGCTGTATATCTACTCAGGGTGAGTTCGGACCTCTCGACGATAGCGAACACCAAATAGACGAACCAGGAGTATAGTATCCCCTTCTCCATCCACCACTGTCCGTAGCCCGCCTTTCTGGAGTATATCCTCGTAATCCCGTACTTTTGCGAAACGACGTGGTAGATAGTCCACATAACGGAAATCGTGAGGATTATGACGAAGTGGCCGGTTAAAATAAATGCTAGAGTTACAGCGGCCAATATAAAGGGAAGGGAGATGTACAGTTTTTTTCTCTTTTCGAACTCTTCCCGCTCTCCGTAGACAAGGGCGAAGGTGTAGTGTCTGTGCACGTAGTTCAGAACCAGCACAACTACGATTGTGAGCATTGGATACAGGAGCTCAGGATGTCTTTTAATGCCCTCTATTGTGCCGCCGAGTATGATAGCCCTCAATATGTCCTGTTTGAAGTACACAAGGGGGATGAGCGCCGCAATCCAGCCGAAAGAGTAGAATATTGTGTCAAGCGCCGGGTTCTGAATCCATTGTTTTCTTGGAAGGGCTTCGGTGCTCATACGGATTTAGCATTTTGAAATGGGATAGAAGTGATATTTATATCATAATATGGTTGAGAGTTAAAGACGCTCGAACGAGGATTTCCCGGAAAGATGGGGTATGATAAGTTGGTGTGAACGGCAAAATGGTTTCGCGCTCAGTTGCCGCCGCGCTCCTGGCGGCCGTCTTTTTTCTGCACCAGAGCCCTGTTCAGGGCGGAAGCGCTTCCGACATCACCGCGGAGGAGATAGTCGCCCATACACGCTATCTCGCCTCAGACGAGCTCCAGGGGCGGGAGTCCGGAACCGAGGGCGCCGTGAAGGCCTCCCGGTACATTTCCTCCCATTTCAAGGCCTCAGGCTTGAAGCCCCTTGGTGAGGGAAGCTCGTTTGAGCAAAAGTTCGATTTTATTTCCGATATCAGAGCCGGAAAGGACAACTCCCTGGCTTTCACAATAGGCGGAAAGAAAACGGACTTTAAGCCCGGCCCCGATTTCTGGCCTCTTGGGTTTAGCGTCAGCGGCGCGTTGTCAGCGGAGGTTGTTTTTGCGGGGTATGGAATAAGCGTTCCTGAGCTGGGTTACGATGACTACGAGGGAGTCGATGTAGGGGGAAAAGCTGTGCTTGTGCTCAGGGGCTCCCCGGAGGGAGGCGACCCCCGAAGCCCGTTCTATGAGTACGCCCCGCTCAGGCGAAAAGCGACGGCTGCAAGGGACAGGGGGGCAAAGTGCATAGTGTTTGTTACCCCGCTGTATATGACGGAGCCTGAAACCCTCTCGAAGGTCGGCGGCGCGCAGCTGTGGGCGGACTCGGGAATTCAAGCGGTCGTGATCAGAAGGTCGGTTGCCGAGAAGCTTTTCGCCGTCAAAGGGTTGAGCCTTGCCGACGTGGAGGAAGCGCTCAAAGAGGGCTCGCTGGGAGCGTTTACTGTACCGGCCGTGCGTATGGATTTAACCACTGAGGTTGTGAGGGTTTTGTCCTCTACTGCCAATATCGTCGGCATTTTGAAGGCAGAAGGAAATTCCCGCTCTGATGAGGCGGTCGTTATCGGTGCGCATTACGACCACATCGGCTACGGCCGGAGGTTCTCGATGGCCCGCAAGGGTGGAGCGGAAGAGCAGAAGCCGCTGGTGCATAACGGAGCAGACGACAACGCCTCCGGTGTGGCGGGGCTGCTTGAGCTTGCGGGCTATTTTTCCACGCGCACCTCGGAGCTCAGAAGAGACCTCATATTTATCGCCTTCTCGGGCGAAGAGCTGGGTCTGCTGGGCTCCACCTACTACGTCGAGAACCCCCTTTATTCCCTAAGAAAGACTGTAGCGATGATAAACATGGATATGATAGGAAGATTACGACAAAACAAGCTCACGGTGTTCGGCGCCGGCACTTCGAAGGCGTGGCATTCCGTTATCAAGGCCTCAAACACCTCGGTGGGGCTGGAGTTGAAACTGAAGGAAGGGGGATTTGCACCGAGCGACCAGACGGCTTTTTTATCCAAGAGAATACCGGCCATTCAGTTCTTCACCGGTGTGCACGAAGACTACCACACCCCCGGCGACGATTGGGAAAAGATCAACTCCGATGGGCAGGCAAAGGTATTGGCGCTGATTGCGGGGGTTATAGAGCGCATTAGCAGGTTTCAGCACGAAGGGGTAGCGGAAATCGGTTTCGCCGATGCCGGCAAGGGGGAAGTTCAGCATGGGTTCGGCGGGTTCGGTGTGTATGTAGGCACCATTCCCGATTACTCTGCCGATGTGACTGGGGTGAGGCTTTTGGGTGTGAAGTCAGGCGGCCCGGCTGAAAAAGCGGGCATCATGGGGGGCGATGTCATCGTGGAGTTCGCCGGAAGGGACATAAGGGACATCTATGACTACGTGTACTCTCTTAAGGAAATTAAGCCCGGCGATACGGTGGAGGTAAAAGTCCTCAGGAACTCGAAGGAGCTAAGACTGAATGTGGTGCCTGAGAGCAGGGATACGGATCAGTAAAAAAAGCGCTAATATGAGATTACCCTTCCGCAGCCTAAATTCGATTTTCATTTGAGCAGAGCCTTGGTGAGCACTAAAACGATGAACAATGATGGTGTGTATCGGCCGTGCCATGTCCAAAAGCCGGTGACAGTCCGGTAGTGTAGAGAGACCGGGTCAAAATCAAAACAGCGCCGGGGTCGTTAAGCCCAATACTGCTGAGACGACAACACCATATATCAAGTGTCCTATGAAATGGGCCACCGCCACTTCGGAGCCTGCCTTCTGAAACTGCTCCAGTGGGTGGTGCTGCGCCACCATTACGACGAGGAGGAAGCTGAAGACGAGGCCGTGGAATATGCTGAGCATACCCCCAATTACGAGAAAGGCTAGAAATGAGCTGATGGAAAAAAGATTCGTGAACGCAACATACCCGAAAGCAATAACCACGCCCACAATGAAATGTGCAACAAAACCCGGCACAAGGGCGTTGTCGTAGCTCTTTGTAAAGATGCTTCCAATAGCCCTGATCATATCTGCGTTGGCCCAGCCCAAGCGCTGAATGAGCCACATGAACACGCTCATTGCCCCCGTTCCCAAAAGCCCCGCGACTATGGCAGCCAATATGTCGGACATCCTCTCCCCCATATGATTTATTTATCGCCGCCTCTCCTAATTGTTTAGACTACCAAAGTAATCTTTTCTTCACAAACGGCTGCATTTATTTTGACTCTACGCCCAGCGAGAGTGTTTTACAGACAGCGCCTCAGTGAATAATGAACCCCTGTGCTTGAATTACCAAAGTTGACTTTGACCTTTAATCGGAGATAATTTTTCTTTGCTTTCATACTGAGGTGAGGGAGGGAACCCGATGAGCGGCTCCAAAACCAAAGAGGTAAACCAAAGGAAATACTCTTCGATCGTTGTTGACGGCTTCGAAAGGGCGCCGAACCGCTCTATGCTGCGTACAGTCGGTTTCAAAGACGATGACTTCAACAAACCGGTCGTCGGGATTGCATCTACCTGGAGTATGGTTACGCCCTGCAACATGCACATCGACAAACTGGCGATCGAGGCGGGCCGCGGCGTGGACTCTTCGGACGGTAAGTCCGTAATTTTCAGCACGATAACCGTTTCCGACGGCATTTCCATGGGCACGATGGGTATGCGTTATTCGCTCGTGTCACGGGAGGTTATCGCCGACTCCATCGAGACGGTGGCCGGCGCGGAAGGGTTCGACGGGCTGGTGGCCATAGGCGGGTGCGACAAGAACATGCCGGGGTGTATGATTGCTATGGCCAGGCTTAACCGTCCTTCGGTTTTCGTATACGGCGGCACCATAATGCCCGGCACATTTTGCGGCAATCCGGTGGACATAATTTCTGTGTTCGAGGCGGTGGGGGCGCACGCAAACAAAGAAATCACTGACGACGAGCTTAAAGAAATAGAGACCTCCGCTATACCGGGCCCCGGCTCGTGCGGGGGTATGTATACCGCAAACACAATGGCCTCGGCCATCGAAGCGCTTGGGATGAGCCTTTCCAACAGCTCGGCGCAGGTCGCTATCTCCCCCGAGAAGAACGCCGACTGCTACGGGGCTGGAGCGGCCGTAATGAATCTGATACGCAGAGGCATACTGCCCAGCGACATAATGACAAAAGAGGCGTTTGAAAACGCCATAACCGTGACCATTGCGCTGGGCGGCTCCACGAATTCCGTTCTCCACCTCCTGGCCATGGCAAATGCCGCCGGGGTGGAACTCGTGCTGGACGATTTCACCAGGATTGGCGAAAAGGCGCCCGTGCTTGCGGACTTAAAACCAAGCGGCAAGTACATGATGAATGAGTTCTGCAGGATAGGCGGCCTCAAGCCCCTCATGAAAATGCTCCTTGAGGAGGGACTGCTTCACGGCGGCTGCCTTACGGTCACGGGAAAGACCGTCGAAGAGAACCTCAGGGATGTCGAGCCTTATCCGCAGGATCAGGATGTCGTTCGTAAATTCAGCGACCCGATTAAGCCCGAAAGTCATATGGTGGTGCTTTACGGCAGCCTGGCCACTGAAGGCGCGATTGCGAAGCTGACGGGTCAAGAGGGGCTTTCGTTCAAAGGAGAGGCCATTGTATTCGATTCCGAGGAAGACTGTCTGGAGGCTATCTTGAACGCCGAGGTAAAGGCAGGCCACGTAATAGTCATCAGGTATGAAGGGCCCAAGGGCGGCCCGGGGATGAGAGAGATGCTCTCGCCCACCTCCGCCGTCATGGGCAAGGGGCTGGGAGACGATGTGGCATTGATTACAGACGGCAGGTTCTCCGGCGGGACCCACGGTTTTGTCGTGGGACATATAACCCCTGAGGCTTTCGACGGGGGATTGATTGCGGTGGTTGAGAATGGCGACACCATTATGATTGATGCCGGGACGAGACAGATCAACCTCGAAGTGCCCGAGGGAGAGATAAAGAGGAGGCTCAGTGGCTGGAGGAGACCCCGGCCTAAGGCGCAGCGCGGCGTGCTGGCCAAGTACGCTAAGCTCGTAACGTCCGCTTCCGAAGGCGCCGTGACGGACAAATACCTTTAGATATTCTTCAAGTGGCGCACAAAGTCCGTGGGTTCTGTTGTTACGGTTAGGTTTTAAGCTTTCACCAACGCGCCGAGCTCGGAACAAATTGCTTAACAATTTGACTGTAAATATTCTTGATGTACCCTTCATAGGGGGGGTAGCATGTGGGGGAGGGGGAGGGGAGGCTGGACAGAAGGCGCTTAAGTGCGTGCAGTGTATACCGAATAGTGCTTAGGAACACAAAGTCATGTCAATGGAGATAAAAACACAAAGATGGGTTGAGCAACAGGTTCAGTGGTTCATCGGGCTGTGCAAGGAGACGGGGATGAAAGTCACACCGCAGCGCGTTGCAATTTACCGTGAGCTCGCAGCTACGGACGAACACCCGAGCGCAGAGGCAATTTTTAACAAAATAAAGACATACTTCCCGAATGTTTCTCTGACCACGGTGTACAGAACTCTCGAGACTTTTGAGGGCAGAGGCGTCATCTCCGTTGTTAACACCCTGTACAACGCGGCCCGTTGGGACGCCAAAACGGAGCAGCATAACCACCTTGTCTGTGTCTCGTGCAAGAAGGTGGAAGATCTATATGATGATACCTCTGTCAACCTAGAGCTTGACAATAAGAAGGGTTTTAGGGTTCTTGGTTACAACCTGCTTATAAACGGGATTTGCAAAGAGTGCCAGGAAATGCGCTCATGAAGGCGGCCCTGAGCCGCAATGCTTTCCAACCCTTTTAAACACATCTTTTTTCCACCTGAGATCTTTCAAGGCTCTTCAGCGTATATCCGACCTGGATTGGAAGTAAATATACGTTGGAATTTGAGCGGATGAAGAGCTAAGAACCGACTACCGCTCTTCGATCTCGTCAAAACTGTCCGTAGGCTTCACCATCTCATATTCGTTGCCGTTATAATAAACGATGCAGTTCCTGTTATATTTCTTTTTGCCCTCGTAAAGCGCCATGTCGGCGTAGTGAATGAGCTCTTCAGCTTTGATCGTTCTGAGGGGAGGATAGCTTGATATGCCGAAAGTAGCCGTAATTTGCAGGGAATCGTCAGTGTTTTGCTGGAACGAGATTTTCTCGAGCGCCCTGCGTATTCTCTCTACGGCTACGATGGCTTTTTCCAGCTTGGTGTGTGTGTAAAGTATGGTGAACTCCTCTCCTCCGTATCTAGCTAAAATGTCTGCGTGTCGCACGATTTCAGAGACGGCTCTTGTTATCTGAATCAGCACATGGTCTCCGAATAAATGTCCGAATGTGTCGTTGATGTTTTTAAAATTGTCGATGTCGAACATACAGCATGACAGCGGTAAGGCGTAGCGTTTTGACCTTTCAAATTCTTCCCTGAGGCGTCTTACGAAATAACTTCTGTTAAATACCTGGGTGAGATCGTCCCTTATTAGGGCCATATCGAGTTCTTCGTGCCTGACGAGGTTCTCGAGTAATGCCGAGGTCATCTCCGAGACCAGCTCGAGAATCTCTACGTCTTCTTGGGTAAGCGTCCCATACGAAGTGTGTCTATCCACTGTAATGATCGCCCTTACGAGGTTCATTGTTTTTATAGGGACAACGGCGAATGAATCGGACCGCATCTCAGGGGTGAGCTGTGATTTGTCTACTAAATTTTTCAGCTCCGGAGGCAGGTCGTCTGCGCTCAAAACGGAAACTGACTTCCCTCTGATCGCCGTCTCCGCAAGCACTCCCATGTCTTCCGACAGGGGTATTTCAAATGCCGGCATTTCATCAATAAAACCCAGGTGACAGTACAGCGACAGTATGCCCCTGTCCCAGTCCGCCTTTCTTACCGTTACGCGGTTGTATCCGAAATCATTGACGAGGCTTTCCGTGATCCCCTTGTACAGCTCGGGCTCGATGAGTGCGTGTTTGATTTTATTTATAGCCTGCTTGGCTTTGTCTAAATTAGATGTGTTCATTTACCTGTGCCGGAGGGGGTGGATATACAATCCGGGCAAATATCAGCCGTGGGATTTCTAAAATACCTTAACCCCAACCTACATAATATGCCTCAGAAATCAATTAATCAAGTTAAATTGTTGCAATGTTTGAGCAATTTTTTTGTCTCGGATGCCCTGAATGCTCGTTTTTCCAGGGGTAAATAACATCAGTGAGAACGCGTTGTCCAGCCTGTAAGGTGAGGCGCGAAGGTCAGGAGTCGTTCAGCCTCAGTCCTTCGATTGCGCCTCGAATCGTAGTGCTTACTCTCGGTATCTCCTCCTCGCTGCCGCAGTTTTGCCGGGGCCGGAAGAACCCCCTGTGCCCGTCTTTCTTTTTCCCGGGGACTATGTGTATATGAAGGTGCGCGACGCTTTGAGGTATCCTTTTGTTGATTGCGACAAAGGTTCCCTCCGCACCGAGTCCGCTCTCCACGGACTGCGCAATCAGCTTTGTGTCGGTAAACAATGCTGCTATGAGGCGCTCGGGCAGGTCCGTGAGGGTGTGGTAGTGGAGGCGCCGAATGAGCACAACCTCACCGAACTCAGGCGACGTCTGTGCGGAAATACCATGGTTTCGCTGCCGTGATATACTGCGTGACCAGTCAACGCTACGGAGATTATAGAGCAAAAAACTTGGCGCCTATCGGTCTGTTTATGAGTTCTTTAACGGGTATTATACTTGAAAAAGCCTTTTATTTGCCCCAATGATATGTTGCATATACGGGAGTTATGAAACTTTTTGTGCAGCCGCTATCGATAGGGTTGCTATTCCTAAGTTGTTGTCGGCGCAGAAATTAATTGCACTAAAGGGCAATGTAAGTTTGATATATTAGGCTTGAAGGATAGAAAGCCCCAAGCTCCGGGAACTTACAGCGATGAGACACAGGAAGGGAAAACTGAAGCGACAGCACGGCATCATCAAGGGCTTGATGCGTTTCCTTGAGGACAATGTGGTGAGCCTGGATTATGTTGATGGAGTCATACCGGGCGAGATTAAGGTAGGCAGCGCTACAGGCGAAAACCTTGTGGTCAGGTTTAAATACTCTACGATAAGCGGCGCCAAGCTGATAGCGAGGAGCGGCTCTTCCATTCAGGAGGTGTTTGTGGTCACAAGCGAGCCCGAAAAGCTGCGCCGGGCCGTAGAAGCCGTTGGCTCCGGCCGATAGTGGCGCTTATGTGTAGTGTAATACGTTACGTCCCAACTCCCTTTCAACCTCGTCTATGAAGCCGTCGGCAAGCTCAACCCTGTAGCGCCCCGATTCTATAATCACTTCGTTGCCGTTTAAGGTGAAGTGAAGGTGCAGTATCGAGTCCCCCGGGTAGCGCATCACGATTTTGCAAAGATTGTCCAGGAGGTTTTTCGTCTCGGAGGTTATGGGCAAAGTCACGTGCGCTATGGAGTCGTGTCTTCTTTCCTTGAGCGGTGTGATGTTGTTTGCCCTTATTCTTATCCCGTCTTCGGATTTCTCTACTACACCCGAAACTATTATCGGCTCAAGCTTCATCTCAAGCACGTGCTGGGCGCCCAGAACCACCTCGTTAAAGGCCACCACTTCCACAGAGCCCTTTAGGTCTTCAAGCACTATACTGCCGAAAAGGCCAGAGTTTTTCGTCGGCTTTATAACCGTCGAGCGGGGAACGCCGACTATTGTGACTTGCTGTTTGTCTTCGGTGTCCCAAAGCCCTTCGGTGTCTGTATTTGAGAGCCTTTTAACCTCGGCCGAGTACTTGGTCATGGGATGGGCGGACACGTAAAATCCGAGCACTTCCATCTCGTTTAAAAGCACCTCACGCTCGCTCAGGTCCGCAGCTTTGGGCAGCTCAGGGCGGGATACGGTGTCGTTGAGGGAAAACAGGGAGCCCTGTCCGCCGATGGTGCTTTTCTGAACCAGCGAAGCGTAAGACAGCAGGGCGGGTATGCCCTCGAGCAGCTGCGCTCTTGTGGGGCCAAGGGAGTCGAAGGCCCCGCTCTTGATAAAGCTCTCGAACGCGCGCCGGTTGATTTTCCCAATGTCTATCCTATCACAGAAATCAAATATTGTGGTGAAATCCCCGCCCTCTTCTCTCGCCTGTATTATCGAGCGAACCGCGGCCGCCCCGACGTTCTTGATCGCCGTGAGACCGAAGCGGATTTTGCCGTCCGCGGCACTGAAGCCGTCGATGCTTTCGTTGACGTCGGGGGCCAGTACTTCGATGCTCATGTCTTTGCACTCGGCTATGCTTTGGATTATTTTGTCGGTGTTTCCCGCCTCGACCGTCATCAGGGCTGCCATGAATTCCGTGGGGTACTTCGCCTTTAAGAACGCGGTCTGGTAAGTGAGCACGGCGTAGGCCGCGCTGTGGCTTTTGTTAAAGGCGTACTCGGCGAATTTTTCCATTGCGTCAAAGATCCGAGTGGCTTTTTTCTTTGGTATATTCCGTTGCTTTGCCCCCTTAAGAAAGCGCTCTCTTTGGGCCTGCATCTCCTGGGGCTTTTTCTTGCCCATCGCGCGCCTGAGGAGGTCGGCTTCTCCCAGGGTGTAGTCAGCAATTGCGCACGAGGTGTTGATGATCTGCTCCTGGTAAACAAAAAGCCCGTACGTGTCTACGAGCACGTCGCGGAGCTCCGGCAGGGTGTAGGTGATCTTTTTTTTGCCTTGTTTACGCTTGATAAACTCATCCACCATGCCGCTGTCCAGGGGGCCGGGTCGGAAGAGGGCAAGTACGGCGATAATGTCTTCAAAGCTCGTTGGCTGAAGGCGCTTTAAGAGCTCTATCATCCCGGAGGACTCGACCTGGAACACGCCCCTCGTCCTGCCGCTTGAGAGGAGTTTGAAAACCTCCGGGTCGTCCAGTGGTATCCGGTTGATGTCGAATGGGTTGTCCCCGTTAAGGTCGTGGTTTTTGATGATGAGCTTAATTGCCTTATCGATGACGGTCAGGGTCTTGAGACCCAGGAAGTCGAACTTGACGAAGCCCAGGTCCTCAATTCCGTTCATGTCGTACTGGGTTACGACTTCGTTCTTCTGTCCCTTATAGAGAGGGGCGAGCTCCATGAGAGGCTCGCTGGATATGACCACGCCTGCAGCGTGAGTGGAGGAGTGCCTCACCATGTTTTCCAGGGGGCGGGCAAATTTGATCAGCTCCGTAAGCTCGGGGTAGCTGTCGATGATTTTATTAAATTCCGGCACCTTGCTCAGGCAGTCTCCAATGCTGTAGACGTTTCCCCTGACCGTGGGGATTGTTTTTGTTAGTTTGTCTACAGTAGAGTAGGGGATGCCGAGCACCCGGCCGACGTCTTTAACCACCGCCTTTGAGGACATGGTTCCGAAGGTGCCGATCTGAGCGACCCTGTCGGAGCCGTACCTCTGGGTTACGTATTGGATAATCTCGTCCCTTCTCTCGCCGCACAGGTCGACGTCTATATCGGGCATGCTTATCCTGTCGGGGTTCAGGAACCGCTCGAACAGCAGGTTATAGGGGATGGGGTCGATGTTAGTGATGCCGAGCGAGTAGGCCACAAGGCTCCCTGCGGCGCTCCCCCTGCCGGGCCCTACGGGAATCCCCTTTGACTTTGCGTAGTTTATGAAATCGGCAACCACCAGAAAGTACCCCGAGAAGCCCATACTCCCTATGATGGATATTTCTCTCTCGAGCCTGTCCCTGTACTCGGGGCCCCTCTCCTCGGGGATGTCGTTAAGCCTGAGCCTAGAGTCCAGACCTTCGCGCGAAAGCTGCGCCATATGCTCGATGAGCGACTTTCCTCCCTCTACCTCGAACACAGGGAGCTTATAGCTGCCCGTCTCGAACTCGAAGCTGCAACGCTGCGCTATCTCCAGCGTGCGCTCTAGGGGCTCCCGGAGGCCTCCTGTGCCTGTTAGCATTTCATCTGGGGACTTAAGATAGAACTCCTCCCCCGTAAACCTCATCCTTTTTTCGTCTGAAACCATGGCTCCTGTCTGAATGCACAGCAGTATGTCGTGGGGTTTGGAGTCTTCTTTTCTCAAGTAATGACAGTCATTTGTGGCTACTACGGGGATGCCGGTCTTCTTACCTATCTCGATCAGCTTCTCGTTTGCAAACTCCTGCTCGGCCAGGCCCGTGGCCTGTATCTCGATGTAATACCTGTCGTCGAATATCTCTTTGTACATAGCCGTTGTGCGCAGCGCGGATGTCATGTCCCTGTTGAGGATGGAATGACACAGCTCACCACTCAGGCACCCGCTGAGGACAATCAGCCCCTCGTTGTGCTCACCCAGAAGCTCGTGGTCGATCCTGGGTCTTTTATAAAAGCCTTCGAGAAACCCCTTCGTCACCAGTTTGGAGAGGTTTTTGTAGCCTGCGGCGTTCATAGCCAGGACTGTGAGGTGGTGTGTCCTCACGCCGGGGGTTTTGTCATGCCTTGAGGTGGGTGTGACGTAGACCTCGCATCCTATAATCGGCTTAATTCCCTGCGCTTTTGCGTTTTTATAGAACTCCACCGCGCCGAACAGGTTCCCGTGGTCGGTAAGGGCTACCGCCGGCATTCCCAGGCTCTTGACCCTTCGGACAAGCTCCTTGGTTTTGATCGCCCCGTCCAGGAGTGAATACTCGGAGTGAAGATGCAGGTGTACGAAACTCTCTGCTTCCATAGACATACTATATAACAGGTTCCGGTCTGTGTTCAAGCCGCAGATTCGATGTTGAAAAAAATTGGCGCGAACTGATTGAAAAGACGTAGGGAGCCCGTCCGTGTTCACATGTTTTTTTCAGCAAAGAGGACTTAGAGCCGGGAGGGTATACGAACCCCAGGGGATTCCTCCGGGTATTGAAATGGGTGCTCAAAAGAGTATATTAAAACCGTGTGTCGAAGCCGCTCAGGGGATATTGTTTAGGGTTGAGGTCTGAGCCCGAGGTCTGAATCCATTGTGTTCGAGTAAAAATCAAACAATGAATGCCGATTCAATACTTTCTCACCCGGACTGGAGATAAGATAGAAGTGGAAGAAACAACGTTGAAACTCCTTAATTTTGTTTCAGAGTTTTACAATTTTTTATTAGAGCTGGCATATAAGTTTGAGGGGCTCTTAAGGGAATACCCGCTGGTTGTGCTGCCCGTCACGGTTGCCGTAACGTTAATGCTTGCCGCGGTACTTTTCATGTTGATTCGCAGCAGGTTTGACTCGCGGCGGCAGGCGGCGCCCGAGGTTGGGATTAAGTCTGAGGCGCTAACTGAGTCCGGGGTTGGGGAGGCTTCGGCAGCTGCGCTCCAAGCCGGGCCCGGCGCTCCTGCGCTGTCCGTTTTTCAATCTGTGGTAGAGGCTGCTCCCACGACCGGGCAAAAGCCTTTTGAGAGCGAGGAGGCACCTGCTGTTGTAGCGGGTGGCGCCGTTGAAGCTCCACCTGCAGCCACAGGAGAAGGTGTCGACGCCGGTGAGGAACCTCCTCCGGCAATGGTCGGCGGGTCGTTTGAGCCGCCGCCTGCCGCCGAGCCGTCCGAGCAGGTTACAGAAACGGCCGCGCCGGTGCTTGAGACCCCTCCTGAACCCGCCCCTGAAGTTGAGGAAGAACCTGAGACTAAAGAAGGGCTTTTCTCAAGGCTCAGGGCGGGTCTCTCCAAGACACAAACCGGGATGCTGGGCAAGCTTGACGACCTGCTGGCCATCAAAACGCAGATCGATGATGAGCTGTGGGAGGGGTTCGAAGAAGCCCTTATCACGGCAGACCTGGGTGTGGGAACTACGATGAAGCTTCGCGCAGAGATTGAAAAGTCCATCATGAAAACAAGCAAGGTCGACCCCCGGGACATAAAGGACGCCCTTAAAGCGGGGATACTCGGAATTCTGAGCGCCGCCGAGAGCGAGCCCATCAAGCTGGACAAAAAGCCCTTTGTCATCCTGGTTGCCGGGGTTAACGGTGTGGGAAAGACCACAACAATAGGGAAGCTTGCTCACATGTTCGGCAAGGACGGCAAGAGGGTCATGGTCGCAGCCGCCGACACATTCAGGGCCGCCGCGGTGGAGCAGCTTGAGGTGTGGTCCGACAGGGTGGGAAGCGACTTTTTGAGGGGACAGACTGGCGCCGACCCCTCTGCGGTGGCTTTTGACGCGATAAAGGCCTCGGTGGCCAGGGATACGGACGTCCTCATTGTCGACACAGCCGGTAGGCTCCATACGAAGTTGAACCTCATGAACGAGCTCAAAAAGATGCGGCGGGTCATGGGCAGGGAGCTCGAAGGAGCCCCGCATGAGACCCTGCTTGTGCTTGACGCCACCACGGGGCAGAACGCCATACAGCAGGCGAAGCTGTTCAAGGACGCAATCGATGTGACCGGGATCGTTTTGACGAAGCTTGACGGCACGGCCAAAGGAGGCGTTATAGTGGCGATAGCCGGGGAGCTTAACATCCCTGTGAAGTTCATCGGGATTGGAGAGAGCCTGGGTGACTTGCGGAGGTTTGAGGCAGGCGTTTTCATCGAAGCCCTGTTCGCTACCGGCAACGAAACTATTCATTGACCTTGTCTCTACGCGAGCCTATTTTTTTTCAAGCCGCCGCAGGCATTATGACTTAAAGCGGATTAATTCAGCCTGTGTTTGTGAATTTAACTGCATGCCCCTGAGGAAGATGCCCCAGAGCGGAATCCCACGGGCAGAATCCTCGAAGCAGGGGACGAGATTGCAGGCGGATGTTGTCATGGCACTCAGCCCGGATGAAAAATTCATGTCGATGGCCCTTCGTCTTGCCAAAAAGGCCGAGGGGATGACAAGCCCTAACCCGCTTGTGGGCGCCGTGGTCGTTAAGGACGCAGAGGTGATAGGCCGCGGTTACCACAGGGGGGCGGGTCTGCCCCATGCAGAGATCGAGGCTTTTATAGATGCGGCTAAAAGGGGGCGCTCTGTTTCCGGCTCCACCCTTTACGTCACGCTTGAGCCCTGCTGTCATTCTGGCAAAAGGACTCCGCCTTGTGTGGACGCCATTATAGAGAAGGCCGTGGCCAGAGTGGTTGTAGGGTGCCTAGACCTGAACCCCGAGGTGGGGGGCAAGGGGGTCGAAAAGCTTGAGCAGGCCGGGATTAGGGTTACGGCCGGGGTCATTGAAGAGCGCGCAAGAGAAATTAATGAGCACTTCTTTAAGTACATCACAACTTCCACTCCGTTTGTGACTTTGAAGCTGGCGTCGACCCTCGACGGGAAGATAGCCACGTCAACCGGGGATTCGAAATGGATAGGGAGCCCGGAGCAGAGGAGTAGGGCGCACGCGCTCAGGGCGGCCTCCGATGCTGTTGCCGTCGGCATTGGTACGGTGCTAAGGGATAACCCCAGGCTCAATGTGAGGCTTCCGCGGAGCAATGCTCTTCAGCCCAGGCCCGTCGTGCTGGACTCGAAGCTGAGAATACCCCTGGAGGCAGCGCTCCTTGTAATCCACGACTCTCCCATTATTGCCACAACGCAGGGGGCCGACAGGGATAAGGCGCTAAGACTTGAAGCTCGGGGGGCCAGGGTGGTCGTGGTTGAGAAGGACGGGGAGGGGAGGGTCGACTGGGGCCATTTGCTGGCTGAGCTTGGGAAAATGGAGGTAATGAGCGTGCTGATAGAGGGCGGCGCCTCTGTGGCCGCTTCGGCGCTGGCAAAAGGCGTGGTGGATAAGGTCGCTATCTTTTTCTCTCCAAGGCTTGTGGGAGGCGACGGGTTAAGCATGATCGGCCCTATGGGAATAAGAGAGGTAAAGGATTCGCTCGGTATTTACAACGTGAAGGTGACCGCTTTTGGCAAGGAATTCGTCGTGGAAGGCTATTTATCGAGGGGCGCGTCGGGTTGAGTCGGCGCTCGGTGGTTTAGCTGTATCTTTGCATCGATGAGCCTGTATGTGCTGAATGTTCACCCACGCCTTTATGTGATATTATGGGTTTTGGTAAATGGAACAAAAAAAGGCGAAGAAACTCGGCCTCTTCGGAGGCACGTTCAACCCGATTCACCTGGGCCACCTGCGGGCCGCCGAAGAAGTGAGAGAAGAGCTTGCTCTGGGCAAAGTGGTTTTCATTCCGGCGCTGATCCCCCCGCACAAGGACTCCGCCGGGTTGCCCCCCCCTTCTGACAGGTTGAAGATGGTCGAGTTTGCCGCTTCCACCAATCCCTATTTTGAATGCTCCGACGTTGAGCTCCTGCGCGAGGCCCCCTCGTATACGATAGACACCCTGCGCGCTTTCAGCTCCCGGTGTCCCGACACGGAGCTTTATTTCATCGTCGGCACCGACCAGTTTTCCGAGATAGACACCTGGAAGGACTGGGAAGGGCTGTTTGAGCTTGCCAATTTTGTTGTCGTTACAAGGCCCGGTGAAGGCACCCCAGCACTCTCGATGCCACTTGCGCTCAAGGGTTTAATTCAGTATGATAGGACTGTTAGTGCTTTGGAAATATATAAGCATGTTAGCTCCACGCTTATTATTATTTGTAACATTACAGGCATTGAAGTTTCTTCAACCCATATTAGAGCCCTCCTGAAAGAGGGAAAATCGATCAGGCACCTGGTCGGGGAGGAGGTTGTAGATTATATTATAAGTAGAGGGCTGTACGAAGAGGAGGCGGGTTAAATAGACGCAAAGGAAAAAGCCATCGAGATCGTGAGCGCGGCTTGGGATAAAAAGGCCCGCGACATAGTGATACTGGATGTAGGCTCAATAAACGACGTAACGGATTTTATTGTAATTTGCAGCGCCGATTCCGACCGGGGCGTGAAAACCATAGCGGACAATATCGGGAAGAAGCTTAAGGAGATGGGAATGCGGCCCCTGGGCATTGAGGGCTATACCCACGCAAGGTGGGTTCTCATCGACTCCGGCGATGTTGTGGTGCACGTATTTCATGAGCCCGTCAGGGAGCTGTTCGACATCGAGGGGCTCTGGATTGACGCCCCGAGGGTAAAGATCCCGTTTCTCCCCGAAATTGCCCATGAGCGGCAGGGCGTTGCGGAGGACAGGGTGTGATGGTCGGAGACATACCTCCGGGATAAGCTACCTTACCGACATACCTGCCGGGATGAGGATTTTTTCTGACGTAACGGGTCATGACGGCAATATGAAATTTTTCCTTACGGATTGCCATATTCGACGATACGGGTTATCATGGATATACTTATATTTAAAGCGAAAAATGAGTTATTCTTTCAAATAGGGGAGAGAAAAACAGTTTCAAGAAAAAATCTGTATATAAGGAGGAGTAAGACATCATGTCAAAGCCGATGACGAAGTCGCAGATTTTGAACAACCTTGCCGAGAAGACCGGGATGTCGAAAAAGGATGTTGGTAAGGTTCTTGAGGAGTTTACGGCCCTTGCGTATGACGAGGCCAAGAACTCATTTACTATTCCCGGTATAGGCAAGCTCGTTCTGGTTTTTCGCAATGCCCGCGATGGACGCAACCCCTCAACTGGGGAGCGCATCAGGATACCCGCGAAAAAGGTCATCAAATTTCGCGTATCCAAAGCCTGTAAAGACGCAGTGTTGGGCAATGAATAGATAAACAAAGCGCGTACGGGCAAGAATCTAACCCAATCGCAGGTGCTCTAGAGTAACGCTTTGCCAAGCGTAGGGGTTCTTTTTACGCCGGAGGTGGACGTACAACTGTTTTTTCGCCTGCTACCGTTCCTCCTCTGCATCGAAGCGCTCCGCGTAGGCGCATTCCGCTTCAAAACCCCCGTATCACCTTCCGCTCTCATTTGTTTTTCGTCTATACTCACTGACTGTGTCTCATTCCCATAAACACCCGGTATAACCTCCTTTCACGTGGTGTACTTCCTCGTTGATCTGGGGTTCTCTAATTCTCAACTAAGTAGAAAGAATTAGTTATCTATCTTGTAATGTTATTTTAAAGCAATGATTTAAATGATAATATTTGCAATATGAAACGAAAATATTGGTTGGATCTATTTACTGGAAAAACATGGGAAGAATTTCTGAGTGCCGGCGCTAATGTAACCGGCTTTAGAAAAACCAGACAAAAAGTGGCAAAGAAAATAAAGATAGGAGATTATTTTCTTTGTTATTTAACTGGAATTTCGAGGTTTATTGGAGTCCTAAAAGTTACATCAGATATGTTTGTAAACGAAACTCCTATTTGGGCGGATGAAGAGTTTCCAATTAGATTCAATGTTGAACTAATTTACAAACTAGAACCTATTGCAGCAGTACCAGTAAAAAGTATGGATAAACAGCTTTCAATATTTCAGAACTTAAAATCACCAAACGCATGGACTGGATTTTTTAGGGGTTCTCCAGCCGAATTTAGCAATAAAGATGGAGAAATTATTGTTGATACAATTAAAAATACAATTGTTAGCCCAACAAATAGAGAATTTGACGAAAGAAAGTATAAGAGGTCACCCAAAAAATATGTATCAAGCATTGGAATAGTTACAGTTCCAGAAGAAAGCATAGATAAACAGAGAACAGATGATATAAATTTTGAAGAGTCAAAAACTACTCACGAAGAGATTCAATGGTTGTTGTTAAATTTGGGGTCAAACCTAGGCTTGGATGTATGGGTATCTAGAAATGATAAGAATAAAACACATCAAGGGGTAGCATTTAAAAATATACCAAACTCTAAAGAGGAATTGCCTAGACAATTTGATGACGCTACCAACAAAACAATTGAAATGATTGATGTACTTTGGTTAAGAGGAGACGCTATAATTGCTGCATTTGAGGTTGAACATACTACATCTGTTTATTCCGGTCTATTAAGAATGTCTGATTTAATTAGCATGCAGCCGAATATTAAAATTGATCTATACATTGTTGCTCCAGATGAACGAAGAGATAAAGTCTTCGAAGAAATAAATAGACCAACATTTGCTAGTTTAAACCCCTCCCTTCCTCGGATTTGCAGATTTATACCTTACTCAAAGTTAAGAGATGAAATTGAACAAATTGGTAATAGGGTTCAATATATGAAACCTGAGTTTATTGAAGAGATAGCGGAAAGTTGCGAAACAGACGAAGCATAGCATTAAATTCACAAACGGGTAATACGTAATTAATATTAGGAACAACTACCTCCTCAACACACCCCGCATAGTTTACAAATGGGCGTTACGCATTCGGGGGTGCGGCGTCTCTCGAACGACTTCTCGTACTCCTTGCGCAGGAATTTCTTCGAGATTCCGTGGTCGATGAAGTCCCACGGGAAGCTCTCTTCCGCTCTCGGCTCACGGCGGGAGTAGAAGTCCGGGTCGCCGTCCCAGCGCCTCATGGCGCGCGGGAAGCTGCCGCCCTCATCTAGGGTGAGCTCGAGAAGGGCGCCTACTCGGCGCGAGCCCCGCGAGAGTATTGACTGGATGTAAAACAGCCTGGGGGAGCTTAAGGCAAGCTTGATGCCTGTGGTGCCCCTGACCTCTTCCTTAATTATTTTATACTTGCGCTCTATTTCCTTTACGTCTGGAAACGGCGCCCATTGGAAAGGGGTCCAGGGCTTTGGCACGAGGGGGTTGACTCCGATGGTGACTTTTCCCCGTGTGAACACACCCCGGACGGAGAGGCCGAGCTGCCCTATTGCCCTGATGTCGTCGTCTGTTTCCATGGGCAGGCCGAGGAGGAAATACAGCTTGATGTTGGTGATGCTTCGTTCGAAGGCCAGGGCGGCTGATTTAATAATGTCTTCGTTTGTGAAGTGCTTGTTGATCGAGCGCCTGAGTGTGTCGGTGCCCGCCTCAGGAGCGATTGTAAGTGTTTTCTGGCCGCTGAGCTCGACGGCCCTGAGCATGTCCTCATCCAGCCTGTCTGCCCTTAGGGAGGAGAGCGATGTATTGACCCCCATCTTTTTGGACTCTGCGATTATCTCTTTGATGTCCGGGTGGTCGAGGAGCATGGGGCTTATGAGACCGACGCGCCTGCCGTTGCTGCCGGCTTTTTGTATTTCATTGATAATCGACTCCTTGCTCCGGTGACGTGGGTAGCGGTACACAAAGCCTTCGGCGCAGAATCTGCACGCGCCCCCGCAGCCCCTGCTCACTTCTATGAGATGCATATCGGAGAATGCAGTTTTTTTCGTGAATAGAGTGGAGCCTGCAGGGTAGGGATCGAGGTCGGATATGAACCTCTTTTTGACCGTCAGGGAGGGAGAAAACCCGAGGAACGTCCCGTCTTCGTTGTAGGCGGGGGTGAAAAACCCGGGCACATACACGCCCTCGATGCGGGAGAGACGTTTGAGGGTCTCGGCTTTAGAACTGCTTTCTTTTATGACATCGAAGAGCTCTTCGGTTATTTCTTCCCCTTCTCCGATTGCGAAAGCGTCGATGAAGGGGGCAAGCGGCTCGGGGTTAAGTAGGGTGACCATGCCTCCGGCAATCACCAGCGGGCAGCCCTCCGTGCGCTGCTCGGAGCGAAGGGGGAGTTTGGCAAGCCGAAGCATCTTCAGGACATTGATGTAGTCGCCTTCGAACGGAATCGAGAACGCCAGGACGTCGAACTGGCTGATGGGCCTCTGGGTTTCGAGGGAGAACAGCTCGGTGCCGCTTTCAAAGAACTTAAGCTCTGCGCTGTCGGGAAAGTAAAACCTCTCGGCGGAAACCTCGGGTATGTGGTTAAGAATTCTGTATATTAGCTGGAAGCCCAGGTTGGAAGTTCCTATATGGTAGGTGTTGGGGTAGATCAGCGCAACCCTTACGGCGCCCTCTTTGAAAATCGTTCCGCTCTCTTGAGCGAGCAGCCTTCGTGCGCCCTGTTTGAGTTTCCAGGTCATTATAATAGCATTCTACCTGGTGCGAAAACCCAACCAAAACTCAAGCCGTATTACCGGCGCAGCGCTGGCTGCGTGTGTCAAACCCTACCGTACGTTCCTCTTGCGCCTTATGAATGCCGGTATGTCGAACTCGTCGGTTATGCCTTCGATGTTCTCTGGTATAAAGGGGCTTACCTCTTCAATCATACTGCTCGGGCCTGAAGCGGTGATGCCGGTCGCGATAACGGTTATGAGCACTTTGTCTTCGAAGTCTTCGTCTATAACGAGTCCGAAGATGAGGTTTACGTCTTCATGCGCGCGCTCTTTAATGAAGCTGCATGCCTCGTTCAGCTCTTCAATCCTGAAGTCCTTTGACGCCGTGACGTTGATTAAGATTCCTCTGGCGCCGTCTATGGAAACGTCTTCAAGAAGCGGGCTGGTGATTGCGCTTTCTGCGGCGTGCATCCCCCTGTTTGCCCCCTGAGCCATTCCTGATCCCATGAGGGCCTTGCCTCCGTTCTCGCCCATAATGGTTCTCACGTCCGCAAAGTCTACGTTCACGTAGCCGGTGCCTGTGATTATGTCCGAAATGCCTCGTACAGCTTGATGGAGCACTTGGTCGGCGTTTTTAAAGGCGTCGAGAATGCTTGACTTTTGCTCTGTGTTGAGCTTGTCGTTTGGGATTATTATGAGGGTGTCTACCGCCTTTTCGAGGTCCTGAATGCCCTCAGTTGCCTGTCGAATTCGCCTCGGCCCCTCGAAGGTAAAAGGCCTGGTTACCACTCCTATGGTGAGCGCCCCGACTTCCTTTGAAGCCTGGGCCACTATAGGGGACGCCCCGGTTCCGGTGCCGCCTCCCATGCCGGCCGTTATGAACACCATGTCTGCTCCGTCAAGGACTTCGGTGATTTTTGCCTGATCCTCTATGGCGGCTTCCCTTCCCAAATCGGGGTTTCCCCCTGAGCCGAGGCCTTTTGTGGTGCGCTCTCCTATTTGGACCTTGGTCGGAGCCAGCGATTTTTTCAAATCCTGAACGTCGGTATTGGCGGCGATAAACTCTACGCCCGTCAGCTTCTGTTCGATCATGGTGTTGACGGCGTTTCCCCCCCCGCCTCCGATACCCACGACCTTAATTTTGGCTCTTTGATCTAGCGTGGGTTCCTCAAACTGAAAGTTAGCCATATGTTAAGCCCTCCGCATTTTTATTCACGCATCTAAAGGTTAAAAAAATTCACTAAACCAATTTTTCATACCGTTGAATACGTTTTTAAAAACGTTCTCATCCCTGATTCGCAGCTTCTTTTCTCCATCGTGCCTCGAGCCGTAGAGCACAAGTCCTACACCCGTTGAGTAAATGGGGTTCGCAATGATGTCTTTGAGTCCCCCGATGTTAGAGGGGATTCCCATCCTAACGGGCATTCCCAACACCCTCTCGGCCAGCTCGGCGGAGCCGTCGATCAGGACGCTCCCCCCGGTGATTACCGCTCCACCGGGCATCAGATCGTAGTATCCACTCTTTACGATCTCTCTTTTTATAAGCGCGAAAATCTCCTCAACCCTTGGCTCAATGATCATAGCCAGCCGTTTCCTCGGCACATTCTTCAGACCTCTGCCCCCTACGCTGATGACTTCGACCGTCTCCTCCGAGTTGACCAGGTCGAGTAGGGCAGAGCCGTATTTTTCCTTAATTCTTTTGGCTTCGGGCAGAGGGGCGGACAGCCCGAGGGCCAAGTCTCGGTCTATGTGGTCGCCTCCGAGCGTCATGCTCTCGATATATCTTATGGTGCCGCCGTAGAAGATACCGATATCGGTCGTTCCTCCCCCGATATCGATCAGGACTACGCCTATCTCTTTTTCGTCTTCGGTTAATACAGCCTCGCTTGACGCTATCTGCTCGATGCTTATGTCCGCAACGTCCATACCGGCGAGGTGAATACACTTGACGAGGTTCTGCGCGGAGGTGATCTGGCCGGTGACGATATGCACTTTTGCTTCGAGCTTTACTCCATGCATTCCTACGGGGTCTTTGATACCCGGTTGCCCGTCGACTATGTATTCCTGGGGTATTATATGGAGTATTTCCCTGTCGGTGGGGATAAGCAGGGCGCTAGCGGACTCTACCACCCTGTCGATGTCTGACTTCGTGACTTCCTGAGTCCTGATGGTTATCATCCCATGTCCCGTTATGCCCTTTATGTGTCCGCCTGCGATGCCTGAAAAAACGGTACTTATTTCGCACCCCGCCATGTGTTCGGCTTCTGCGATGGCCCTCTTGATGGAGTTTACCGTGTCGTCGATGTTGACCACCACTCCCCTTTTGAGGCCGAAAGAGGGGTGAGTCCCTATACCCACTATGTCGATCTCCCCTCCCTCAGTTGTCTCGCCCACAATGGCGCACACCTTCGTTGTGCCAAGATCCAAGCCGACTAATAGATTCGATTCTGCGGCCATAGTCTCCCTTTGTCGATTAGAGATTAAACCCTACTACTCCCATAGTTGCCCTGTCTATATGTATATACTTCTCTTTCATATTTATGGTGAGGGAATGGGTAATAATTTTTTCCACATTCTTCCACTTTGTTCTGATATCCCCCTTCCCGAAATCTATACGTCGTTTATCTCTGGTAAAAACCTTGAGTCCGTATATGGGGTCAATATTGATCTCGGAGATTTCCTCCCAGCTCAGGACGTTACTGGAGGCGGAGAGTGAGAGTACCTGCACCGCATTCTTGATAAGCTGCTGAGATTCTATACCTTTACTTATTAAGACGGGGAAATCAAGACCGTTTGAAAAATTGGCTTCGGCCAGAATGACGCCCTTCTTGCTCAAATAGTACATATCTCCCTTATGGTCGATCAGGAGGCAGAATGGGAACTGCTCGGTTACTTCTATAATTACTTTTCTGGGATACTCTTTCCGGACATTCACGTCCGTTATCCAGGGGTTTTTTAGGATTTGCATTTTGAGTTTGTTAGTAGAGAAAAAGATATTTGTGTATCCGGCCCTGATGCCCGCCCTCCTGAGAAGCTCGGCCTCCGACGAGTTCTTTGCTCCCACGACCTTGATGTCGGTGATTTGGAAGTAATTGAGTTTGAATACCACAAAAAATGCCGCAATTGCAATGTAAGTGGCAAACACAACGGCTATAAGGATATTTTCCCCCAGGTTCATTGTTCAAACTCTCCGATAATCTTTACTTCGTTCTCAAGAACGATGCCCGTTTTCTTGTATACGGTGTTTTTGGCAAAATCTATGAGCTTGAGCACGTCGCCGGGCTTTGCTCCCCCCATGTTGACGATGAAGTTGGCGTGCCGTTCGGAAAACTTGGCCGTCCCAATCCGGTAGCCCTTGAGGCCCAGATCATCGAGCAGCTTTCCGGCCGGCATCTCCTTGGGGTTCTTAAACACAGAGCCGGAGTTGGCAATCTCTACCGGCTGCGTTTTGTTACGTTTTTTTAGGTAGAGCTTCACGGCCTCTTTGCTAAGGCTCGTGTCTCCGGGCTTTAGCGCCAGCCTAATCCGAGTGACGACGCTCCCCGTAGGGAAGTGGCTGCCTCTGTACTCAAAGCCTATTTCGTCCTTGTTGATGGGTATCTCCTTGCCCTCGTGCCACACCCACACTCTCTCTACCACATCGCAGAGCTCCCCACCGTTGGCCCCCGCGTTCATAATCACTCCTCCTCCGATGGTGCCGGGGATGCCTGTTGCGAACTCAAGCCCCAGGAGCCCGGCCTTGAGCGTGAGGTTTAAGACCTGGCCTAAAGTGGCGCCGGACTCGGCCTCGACTCTTCCCCCATCGAGGATGTCAACCCTTTTCATATTTTTTGTGCTGACTACTACCCCGTTGATCTTGTCCCCTGCTATTACATTTGATCCGCCGCCGAGCACCATCCACTTCACTTCATGGCTTCTCAGCAGATTCAGTATGTCGATGAGCTCTGAGGAGTTGCGCGGGTAAACGATTACCTCGGCGCTTCCTCCTACTTTCATGGAAGTGTAGCGGTTCATCGAGAACCCCGTCTCGTATTTGAAGCCTGAGCTTTCGAATGCCTCTATCAAGCTTTTCATGCTGGAGTTGTTACCAGTCCTTCGGCTACCTTCCAAACGTTCCCCGCGCCTAGAGTCAACACTACGTCTTCGGGCTCAAGCACCTCTGAGACACTCTCGATTACCCTGGAAAACTCGGGCTCAAAATAGACTCTCCGGTGTCCTGACAAAGCTACGGCATCACACATCAGCTCGGCACTTAACCCGTCGATCGGACTCTCCCCCGCAGGATATATATCAAGTATATATAAAATGTCGGTTTTGCTCAAAACTTTTACAAAATCATCGAACAGGTATTTGGTTCTCGTGTAGCGGTGAGGCTGAAACACCACAATGATCCTCTTTGGTTTGAAGGCGTCTTTCACGGCTTGGAGCGTGACCCTGATCTCCTCGGGATGGTGTCCGTAATCGTCGATGATCTTTACTCCGCACCGCTCACCCTTAACCTGGAGCCTTCTTTCTATCCTCTGCCAATCCCCTAGACCAGCCTTTATTTGATCGAAGCTCATCCCGAGCTCCATCCCGACCGCAATGGCTGCCAGGGCGTTCTGGGCGTTGTGTCTTCCGGGCAGGGTCAATACAGCTGTCCCGAGCTCCCCTCCCCTCAACGAAACCCTGAAGCTCGTTTTAAACCCCGATGAGGTAACGTCGTGCGCCCTAAGCTCTGCGTCTTCCGACAACCCGTAGGTTAAGAATCTGCGCGAAAGCCCGGGTAGTATGGAGCAGACGTGCTGCGAATCGACCCCGACTATGCCGAGCCCGTAGAAGGGGACTTTGTTCAGAAAATCGGTGAAGGTGCTTTTAAGATCGTCCATACCGCCGTAATAGTCGAGGTGCTCTCGGTCAATGTTTGTCACAACGGCTATGGCCGGGGAAAGAGTGAGGAACGAGCCGTCGCTCTCATCGGCTTCGACTACTATGAAGTCCCCTTTTCCCACACGCGCGCTCGCGCCCAAGTTCTCTATCCTTCCCCCCACGACTATGGTGGGGTCGAAGCCCCCGGCGCCCAGAACGCTTGAGACCAGTGTGGTAGTGGTGGTTTTACCGTGACTGCCCGCAACGGCTATCCCGTATTTGAACCTCATAAGCTCTGCGAGCATCTCCGCGCGCGGTATGACGGGAATGCCCCTTTCCCTGCTCGCTGCCACCTCGCAGTTATCTTCACCTACTGCCGAAGACATGACCACGACGTCTGCGTCCCCTATGTTTCGAGGGTCGTGGTCTATATACACGCGCGCTCCGAGGCTCTTGAGCCTGTCGGTGATTTTTGAGCTTTTCAGGTCGGAGCCGCTCACCGTGTAGCCCTGGTTTATCAACACCTCGGCTATGCCGCTCATACCTATGCCGCCTATGCCTATGAAATGTACTTTACTGATCCTTCCGTACACTAATTTGCTCCTATTAGCTCGTGAATGGCGTTCACTACGGCCGTCGCTGCTTCGGGTCTCCCCAGGGACTTTGCCGCAGCCGACATTTGAGCGAGCTTATCATTATTGAGCAGGTTCTTCAGAACGTCTGAGAGTTTCTCCGGAGTTAGCTCCCCGTCTTCGATCACCACCGATGCGCCCTGTCTCTCAAGCACCCTGGCGTTCCCCATCTGGTGGTTGTGAGCCGCGTAGGGGTATGGGACGAGAACCGAAGGTATGCCCAGGGCCGTAATCTCGGAGATTGTGCCCGCGCCGGAGCGGCTAATGACTATGTCGGTTTCGCTGTAGATAGCGCCGATGTCTTTTATAAACGGGTAAACGTCAGCGTTTATGCCTAGCCTCTCGTACGCTTGCTTCACAATTTCTGTGTCCTGCTCGCCGCTTACGTGCACGACCCTGATACGGGCTTCCCGGAGCATGCCTATTGCCTCAGGCGCCGCTGAGTTGAGTCTGGTCGCTCCCTGGCTCCCTCCCATCACGAGCACGCCGTACCCTCCTGCCGAGTCCCTTAAGCCTGCAGTTTGCAGTACGCTTTTTCTTACCGGGTTTCCTGTGACCATTGTCTTGCCGAGGGGGAAGAACTTTGCGCTCTCTTCGAACGCAGCAAACACAATTCTAACGATTTTCGATAGGACTCGATTCGTAATTCCGGGTATGGAGTTCTGCTCGCACACCGCTGTGGGAACTCTACAAAGATATGCCGCCACTACTACTGGGCCCGACACGTAACCCCCTACGCCCAATACGACGCTGGGCTTATGGCGCCTTATCACGCCTATGGACTGCAGGACTCCCCTGGAGGCCGTTATACAGACCCCTAGAGTATTAAGGAAGCCCTTTCCAATCATTGCCTCAGAGCTGATAAACTCCAGCGTGTAGCCCATTTCTCCAAGCACCTTCGCTTCGATCCCTCTCCGTGTGCCTACGAATACCACTTCGTTCTCCGACTCTCTGCCCAGAAATTCCTCCGCAATTGAGAGTGCCGGAAACAAGTGTCCGCCTGTCCCCCCTCCCGCTAACATCAATTTCATGTCACACGCGCGCTCTTGAGATGCTGAGCACAAGCCCAAGAGCCCCCAAACTGCTTACCAGTGACGTGCCGCCGTAGCTTATGAGCGGCAGGGTCAAGCCCTTTGTGGGCACCAGACCCACGGCCACGGCCATATTCGTCGCCGCCTGCAGCGTTATTATCATCAGAGTTCCGAACACGAGTAGTGTTCCGAAGAGGTCGGGCGCCTCGTTCGCTATCTTCATTCCCTTTAAAAGCAGGTATGAGAACACAAATATGATTGCCGTGACGCCTATAAACCCCAGCTCCTCGCCCATGATTGAGAAAATAAAGTCCGTGTGCGCCTCGGGGAGAAAGAACAGCTTCTGGATGCTGCTACCGAGTCCGCTTCCCCACAGCCCACCAAGTCCCAGGGCGGTAAAAGACTGCACCACCTGGTAGCCGGAGCCCAGTGGGTCTTTCCACGGGTTTAAAAAGGTCAGGATTCTCTCCAACCGGTATCCCTGGCTGATAATTGCCCATGCTATGAATATAAGCGACACCCCGAACGAGGTGGCCAGGTACCGGAACTTTATGCCCCCGACATAGAGCATGCCGAACAGGACGACCAGAACTATTGTGGCCATGCCGAAATCGGGCTCAAGCAGCATGAGCACTATGTAAAGGCCCGCCATGAAGAGGTGGGAAAAGAACCCGATCGTAAACGTTTCAATTTTGTCCTTCTTTTTTGTTATCGAATAGGCCAGATACAGGATCAGGAGGAACTTGGCGATCTCGGAGGGCTGAAACCCCACGGCGCCGAGATCTATCCACCTTCTAGCACCTCCCACTTCCTTCCCATAGCCGGGTATGAGCACGACCGTTAGGAGGACGATCCCAAGCACGTAAGCCGGATACACCGCTTTAGTTAACAACCTGTAGTTTATGTTCATAAGAGTGAACATCAGACCCAGTCCCACGGCCAGGTATGCCGCGTGACGCTTGAGATAGTAGCCCGAGTCGCCGTGCTTGTTCATTGCGAACACCGAGCTTGAGCTGTAAACCATGAGCAGCCCGAGGGCGCAGAGAAAGAGCACCCCCGTAAGGAAGCCCCAATCGATTGATTTTTCCTCAGAGTCTAATATTTTGGACAATGTCGCTGAATCTCCTTCCTCTTTCTTCGTAGGACGAAAACATATCGAAGCTCGAGCAAGCCGGGGAGAAAAGTACGTTGTCGCCCTTTCTCAAATTTTTAAGACACTCCCCGACCGCTTCGTCGAGTGTTTCGACCAGGGAGGTTTCGACCAGCTCTCCCAGCTCGTGCTTCATGGTGTGTTTGGCCTCACCCATCAGTATTAAAAGCTTTACCTTGTTTTTTACTTCTCCCCCCAGAGCGCCGTAGCTCGCCCCTTTGTCCTTACCCCCGGCTATAAGAATCACGGGAGCGTTCAGGCTCTGGAGCGCCCTTAGGGTCGCGCTCGGGCTGGTGGATTTCGAGTCGTTGTAAAATTTTGCCCCCTCGATCACCGCCACCAGGTTTATCCTGTGCTCAAGGGGGGCAAAGGACAGAATTTCGCGCTCGATTATGTCCTTTGGACAGCCCAAGAGCGTAGCTGCGGCAATGGCCGCCATGGCGTTTTCCATGTTGTGCTCTCCGGGGAGCCTCATCCGGCTCAAGTCGTATGTCTCGTCCCTGAAAGTGACCTTCGCGCATCTCAGGGACAGACCGTTTTGGGTAGCGTCTGTACCGTAAGGGATTTTGTTTGAGGTAACCGACTCCATCTTTTCCCTCAAAAGGGCGTCCTGGGAGTTGTAAATTGCAAAATCACCCTCATTCTGGTTGGCAAATAGCTTCATTTTTGAATCCACGTACTCCTCTAGGCTCAGGTGATGGTCGAGGTGGTTTGGGGAGATGTTGAGAATGACCCCGATATCGGGCCTGAATGAGTCCGTGCCCTGAAGCTGGAAGCTGCTCGTCTCCAGAACTATAACGTCGAGAGTGTCCTGAGAGTCTACAACCTCTATTGCAGGGGTTCCAATGTTGCCGCCTAGAAAGACCTTCTTGCCGCCCCTGCGGAGTATTGCGGTTATTAGGGTGGAGGTGGTTGTTTTTCCGTTGGAGCCCGTTAGGGCGACGACCGGTTTGCACAGAAACCTTGAGGCAAGCTCAAGCTCGCTTATGACCTCAGCGCCTCTCTTAATGCTCTCTTGCACCACGCTCTGAGTGAGCGGCACCCCGGGGCTCATGACCACGGTGTCCGCCCAGAGAAATGTTTCAAGTTTGTGCTCTCCGGTCTCGATTTTCACTCCCATGACCTCAAAACCCAGGGCCTCGGCAGAGAGGTCACCCCTTTCGCATAAGTCCGTAGCCCTGACTTCGGCCTTTCTGGCGAGCAGGAACTTTACGGTCTCCCTGCCGGTTTTCCCGAGTCCGACGACTAAGGTTTTTCTTCCCTCAAGCTCCATCTGGTCTTTACCGCTCAAACAAACCTCCCGCTATTTCCTTAGCGCAGTTTTAATGTGGCAAGCGCCATAAGAGCCAGCACCAATGAGATTATCCAGAACCTTATAACCACTTTTGACTCCGACCAGCCCGAGAGCTCGAAGTGGTGGTGCAGGGGCGCCATACGGAATACCCTTTTCCCAGTCAGCTTGAACGAGGCTACCTGAATTATTACACTCAGCGCCTCGGCGACAAAAAGCCCCCCCACAAGCACTAGCAGTATCTCTTGCTTTATAATAATGGCCACGGAGCCGATAGCGGCCCCAAGGCCCAGTGAGCCGACGTCTCCCATAAACACCTGGGCCGGATGGGAGTTGTACCATAGGAATCCCAGGCTTGCCCCGCCAAGCGCCGCTAGGAACACGGCCAGCTCTCCGCTGCCCTTGATGTAGGGTATTTGCAGGTACCTGGCGAATTCGGAATGGCCGGAGAGGTATGCGAAAATTAAATAAGTAGCCGAAGCTATGGCTATGGGGACTATTACCAGCCCGTCCAGCCCGTCGGTAAGGTTGACCGCATTGGAAGAGCCCACAACAAGAATAACGGCAAACGGGATGTAGAGCCATCCCAGGTCGATGACGGCGTTTTTAAAGAACGGGAAAACGATGGAGGTAAACGAGTAGCTGCCGGTCTCGCCCACCCGCAGCGACATAGTAAAGTTTTCTTTAAACATAAGGAGGATGAGTATTAGTACGAGCGCAGTAGAGACCTGGAGTAAAAATTTTACCTTGACCCTCATGCCGCTTCCGCTCGTAAGCTTCAGCCAGTCGTCGGTGAAGCCTATAGAGGCGTATGCCAAGGTGCAGATGAGCACAAACCACGTGAGCGCGCTTGAGAGGTTCACCCACAGTACGGTCGATATGCAGATGGCTATGATAATGAATCCCCCTCCCATAGTGGGAGTTCCTTCTTTTGTCTTGTGCGTGGGGGGGCCGAACTCTCGTATGGATTCTTTAAGCTGCCTACGGGAGAGAAACCTTATCATCAGACCGCCTAGAAAAATGCTGATTAAAAACGCGGTCACACCCGCTCCGAACGCCCGGAAGGTTATGTATTTAAAGATGTTGAGCACGACGTATGTATCCTTCAGCGAATATAAAAAGTAAAGCATAGTCGTTAACGCTCCTCGAAAAGACTCTTAATGATGCGCTCCATATTCATCCCCCGCGAGCCCTTAATCAGCACACAATCTCCCGGTTTTGCGTAGCTCCGAACGATTGAGGCTGCCTCGTCGTGGTCTTGAGCCGGTATTCCATCTACCCGGCTGCGCGTTCCCTCCAGTATTTTGTTTGCGAACTCGCCTATGGTTACCACGAAATCCACTCCGGCCCCGGAGACGAAATCCCCGAGGCTCAGGTGCTCCTGCTCGGAGCTTGCTCCAAGCTCGAG
This sequence comes from Candidatus Dadabacteria bacterium, assembly GCA_022564935.1. Lineage (GTDB taxonomy): Bacteria > Desulfobacterota_D > UBA1144 > Nemesobacterales > JADFKM01 > JADFKM01. The sequence goes on along the minus strand of JADFKM010000007.1, from coordinate 3,046 downwards.
CATATCACCCAAAACGGCAATTGTCCTGCCGCTGTTCTTAAGCCTCACAAGCTCATTAACGCCGGAGCGCATGGATTCGGGGTTAGCGTTGTATGTGTCGTTGATGATCTTAAAGCCCTGGGGAGATTCTATTACTTCGAGTCTCATTTGAGCGGGCTCAAACCGCTCGAGACCCGCCTGGATTTCCCGGGCGTCGCACCCTAGGGCCACGGCAACTCCCGCTGCGGTTAGGGCGTTGGATACGTTATGGAGCCCTATGCCCTTTAATCTGACGGGAAATTCCTTGCCCATTACATCCATGGTGAACTTTATTGAGGTGAAGTCCCCCTGCTCGATATTTAAGCCCCTGATGTCGACTCCGTCCCTCCTTACGCCCGTGGTTATTATCGGGCAGCGCAGCTTCCGAGAGATCTTCTCCACCCAAGGGTCGTCTGTGTTCGCGACGAAGGTGTTGCGTGAGGTGAAGCCTTCTACGAGCTCTGCCTTAGCCCTGGCCACGCCCTTTAGGTCTCCAAGCTTCTCCAGGTGTCCCCTGCCGATATTCGTTATGGCCCCTACGTCGGGATTTGCAATTTCACTTAGCCTTCTTATCTCTCCGAAGTTGTTCATTCCAAGCTCGACTACGGCGCTTCTGTGATGGGGCTCCAGTTTAAGAAGCGTGAGAGGAAGACCTATCTCATTGTTAAGATTACCCTCGTTCTTGTGAACGTCGTATTTTATGGACACTATGGCCACTGCCATTTCCTTGGTCGTTGTTTTTCCGTTTGAGCCGGTTATGGCCGCGAGTGTAAGGTCAGGGGCAATGTTGCGTTTAGCAAGAGCCAGGTCACCGAGCGCTCTCACGGTGGATTGTACCATAATCAGCGCTTTAAGGGGGTGGTCGCAGCGCAGCTCCCTTTCGACGACTGCCCCGGTGGCCGAGTGGACTATGGCATCGTTTACGAAGTCGTGTCCGTCGCGGCGGGCGCCTTTTATTGCGAAAAAAAGCTCTCCATTTTTTATCCTGCGGGAGTCCACCGATACCCCCGCAAAAAGGGAGCCCTTTTGCCCTTCGAGGAGTTTTCCTCCCGTTGCTTTAAGCACAAAGTCTACATCAAGCATTTTGTCAGACTAACTTGACGTTTTACTTGTTTTTCAGTTGTTCAAGCGCCGTGCCCGCTACTTCCCTGTCGTCAAGAGGGAGCCTGGTCGTACCCAGGATTTGGTAATTTTCGTGACCCTTACCCGCTATCAGCACCGTGTCGCCCTGCTTTGAGAGCTCTATGGCTCTAGTGATAGCGTCCCTTCTGTCGGAGATAATGTAGTATGGTTTTTCATTGTTACTAGCTCCTTTGAAACCGGATTTAATTTGGTCAATGATGGCCTGGGGATCTTCGGTACGGGGATTGTCGGAAGTTATAATCAATACGTCGGAAAGCTCACGGCCAATCCTGCCCATCAGCGGTCTTTTCAACGGGTCTCTGTCCCCGCCGCATCCGAACACAAGCACAACACTCCCCTTAGTGAGGGGCTTTACGGCTTTGAGCGCATTTAGGAGGGCGTCAGGGGTGTGAGCGTAGTCGATGAGTACGTCAAATCCCCTGCCTGTTTCAATCCTCTCCAGTCTCCCGTGGATCTTTTTAACTTTATTTACCCCCGCTTCAACGCTCTTGAGGGAAGCGCCGAGGGCAAGGGCGCATGTGGAGGCGGCCAATATGTTGAGCATGTTGTGGCTCCCGTACAGTTCTGATTTGATGACGGCTTTGCCCCATGGGGTCGCTATGGTAGAGGTGATGCCCGTAGAGTCTGCCTCGGTGTTTAAGCAAAATACATCGGCTCCGGAGCCTGAAAGGGAATAAGAGAGCATAGTACCCTTGGACTCGGCGGCGAGCCTTTCGCCGAACCGGTCGTCGGTGTTTATGATCGAGTATTTATCCCCCTTGCCGCTCGAGGGCAGGAGTTCGGTGAACAATCTCTTCTTTTCTTTGAAGTAGTTCTCCATTGAGCCGTGGTAGTCTAGGTGGTCCTGGCTCAGGTTTGTAAAAACACAGGCGTCAAAGCTGCACCCATCAACCCTTTTTCTGCTGAGCGAATGAGAAGATACCTCCATCACTGCGCAGTCGGTGTCCCCGGCAATCATCTCGGAGAAGGTCTTCATTAGGTCGGTGGCCTCGGGGGTCGTGAGCGGTGAGGGAAATGAACGGTCTCCAAACCTCGTCTCGATGGTACCTAAGAGTCCGGGGTTTCTCCCCTCCTCCTTCCAGATTGAATCGAGCAGGTATGTGACGGTGGTTTTGCCGTTCGTTCCCGTCACGCCGACTAATGTGAGGAGGCTTGTGGGGTCTCCGTAGAAATTGGATGAGATCTTTGCAAGTGCAGTTTTTGTATCGGCGACTCTTATGACCGTCGTATTGTCCCTGAGCTCCTCGGGCAGGGTTTCTACCGGCTCTTCAATCACAACTGCGCCGGCTCCGCTCCTCAATGCGGGGACAACGAACCTGTGGCCGTCGGTATTCTCCCCTTTGATTGCCACGAACAGCCCGCCGTCTGTGACTTGGGTGGAGTCGTATGCTACGGCCGATATATCGACGTCTATCGGGCCGGAGGTGTTTTGGTAATCTATTCCCCTGAGCAGCTTTCTTAGAATCATAGGCTTTGTTCTAAATTTATTCTACAGACGGTATCGTCTGTAATTCTCTCTCCAACGCCGGGCTGGTGGGAAGTCGCATACCCGCTGCCCGTTAATTTAACCTCTACCCCTTCCCTCTCGGCCCATTTAAGGATGTCCCTTGCGCTAAGGCCCTTGAGGTTCGGCATTATCTTGGTCTGCGCATAGGACCTGGTCGGGGGCACTCCCATGTAGAACAGCACTTTTTCTGAAATCGCCTTAAAAATGGGTGCGGCCACGACTCCTCCGTAAGGGTTTGTTTTGGGGTCTTCTACTATTACTACTAGCGTAATCTTTGGGTCGTCCGCCGGGGCGAAGCCTATAAAGGATGCGATGGTGCGCTCAGAGTAGTATCCTCCGGTTTTGGGATTGGCCACCTGGGCGGTTCCGGTTTTCCCC
>JADFKM010000047.1 GCA_022564935.1 Candidatus Dadabacteria bacterium | reverse complement strand
TTGAGCGCCCGCTCGACCGCGTCGATGTGCCCGCCATACCAGTACTGCCAGTTCCTCACCGGCCGTCCGCGCGGCAACGTGACGTCGAGATGAAAGAGCACCGGCAGGCCCAGCTCGCCGCAGAGCCGAAAGATCGACAGCGCGTCCGGGCTGTCGTACGTCATGCGCAGCTTCATCTCGCCGTACACCCGCACGCCGTGGATCTTGACGGCGGCGGTGAGTCGATCGCGCGTCGACGGATGCCGGGGGTCGGGTGCCCAGGCGGGAATGAACCGATCCGGATACCGCTCGACGATTCGCACGACGTCGGAGAAGAGAATGCCGCGTCCTTCGGGGTTCAACGACCGGTGATACGACGGGCTGCGTTCGTGGTCCGGGCACTCCCAGCTCAGCAGCCACGTTTTGGCGATTCCGTACCGGTCCATGTTGGCCACCATCTTCTCGGCGTTGTGGCCGAGCCAGTACGGGTGGTTGTGTACGTCGATGAACCGTGGGGCGCGATCCGCCGCCCGGCTTACGTCCGTTCGAGAAGCCACGCTCACCGCCGCACCGGCCGCCGCCGCACCGCGCAGCATCTCACGCCGACCGACCCGTCGCGGGGCCCGCCTGTCCACTCCTGAGGACATGGTTATTCCTTTCTACAGAGAAATGTTGCATGCAGTGCGAAGGGGCTACCCGTTCGGAGGGTTCGCGTTACCGCCGTTACCCCGTCTTCGCCCCCACGGTCCGCGGGCGGCAATGACGAATGACGAAGCTCGAATGACGAAGGAATGACGAAGTCCGAAATCCGAACAGAGTTTGCGCCGTGGCATTGCCTGTTGACGTAACCTCTGGGGCCTTCGTCATTTAGTCATTCGGATTTCTTTCGTCATTCGTCATTCGTCATTCGTCATTGTGATGGTCGGGATTGCCGATTAGCCGCTGGCCGACCGGATCGACGACAAAGTCGAGTCCTTCCAGCGGAATTTGACCGATCAGGACGGGGCACTCGTCGGGCACTTCGGCGACGTCGGCGGTCATCTCGCGCCCCTGTACGGTCAACCGCACGGCTTCATAGATTCCGCAATGGGTGCATTTCGCTTGCGTCGTGGTCATGCGGGGGTGCTTTCAGTGGTCGCGGAGTTCTTTGCTCTTTTCTTCGATTTCGGTTGCTTGGGTCCGACTTGGATCAGCTTTTGTTCCAACTGTTCCGCTTGGTAGGCGCTGTGAGCCCAATCGATGAAGGATTCCCAATCTCCATTCAATTCCACGCAGCGCAGTTGAAGTAGCGGCTCGGCGCCCGGCAGGTCCCAACGCATCCCGGAACAATCCAGACGCTCTCCAATCACATAACGGCACGCCCCTTCAATCACACCCGTCGCCAACACCAGATCCGCACGCTGGTACTCGTCGTAATGCATTATCGGTTCGCGCTCTTCATCATACGCGATCTGCCTCTCCAGTTCTTCCCGCTTCGACTTCGTGTTCGGACCACGTTTGGGGATCGATTGATACACCGCCCGCAGCCGATTTAGCAAGGTCTTGATTCGCCCCCCCAACAGCAACACCTGCAACGGCTCGACCCAGCCGGCCAACTCGTCGCTGCCTTCTTCGTGAAACAGCCGCCCGATCTTCCACAGCCGCTCCTGCGCGTGCCGCACATCCAGGGTGATTACCACTTGCGGATAATCCGTTTTCGGAAACTGCTCCTCGAACCGTTTCCGCAAACACTTTTCGCCGTCGATCACAATTTGAACCACCTTGTTCGTACCAGGGCCAAAGCCGCGGCGTTCCGCTTGGCTGCGGGCCCAGCGGATCGCGTCGTGGCGGCTGCCGAACCGCCCCCAAAACTTTTTCTGGATCGGCCCGTGCAGTTTTCCGTCTTCCCCACGCCGTAACGTAACCATCGCGATCAACGTGGCACTTTTGCCGTTTTTGCCGTTGTGCCCACGCTTCTTGGGTTTCTTTTTGCCTTTCTTTTTTCGCTTCTTGCGGCCCCGATGACGTTGGCATTTCTTCAAACCACAGCCGCATTTGTTCGAGCCCTTTCGTGGGCCGCGGCGGGCTTGCATTTCGGCTTCGGTTGCCGTGGGGACTTTCAATCCGACTTCAACCGACGAGACAAGCGTGCGCTTGAACAGACGATATCGCACCGAACTACGAATGTCTCCGAGGCTGAGACCTTCCTCTCGTGTAAAATCATTCTTCAAACTGTAAAGCAACACCGGGACAGAAGCCGAAACCATCAGCGCATCCGACACACCGTAGGCCCCCTCCACAACGATGCCGCCTTCAGAGCTTGAGCCTTGGGATGGGTTCATATAGGTGCGGGTTGTTTTTCCCTATTGCGCTTACTCATAGAAACCTATTGGGTCAACGAATGCTGATAAACTCTTTTATCCACACTTCAACAAAAAGGCCAGAGGGGGCGGAGCTTCTCCATGGCGGCATTGTAGTTGTGGGGGTGAAGCTCGTTAGTGTCGGAGTCCTCCGGCGTCTTCCTGGCCTCCTGCGCCATAGCGTCGATGAGCCTCATCAGGTTGCTCTTTGCTTCCATATTGGCGACCGCATCCTCAAGCTTCCCTTCCTTCTCGATTCGAGCAACCGCCTCGTCTATCACTTCATGCAATGACCTGGCCGTGTCTTCACCGAACAAAAACCCGGCAGAGATAGCCCTTTCTCTCGCAATGCAGTGCAGCCTCTCGGTAAGCCTTTCCTTATCCACTAATAGTTCCCCGACAAACGAGATAGTGAGAAAGAACATTATACCGGGTTTTAAATGGGGGGAGTAGCTAGGCTGAAGCGTTCGAAGCCCCCGAGACGAGCAATGTATTCCATCTAAATGCTAAACGTCAGGCAAGCAACGCCTTGTTTTGCCAAACAATGCCACATGCCTCCGCGGGAGCTAGCCGTGCACCTTGAACCACTCATCGGTTTCAACGCGCACAGCTGTAACCTCGGAGGTCGCGCAAAGTTCATTAAAGGAGGTTAGATTGCACGACACAATAGTCTTTTTGCCCTTTACTTCCTTAATGGTCGCGCGCAGCTTGACAGGGCCTCCCATCGGGGTCGGTTTAAGAAACGACACGTTTATTCCCCCGGTGACGTACCAGATTATCGGCTCGTTTTTTAAATCCCTCCCTTCTTCCCTGTAAGCATGCGCAATGGCCGTGCATATGGAGTGGCAGTCCATTATCGTGCAAATCAACCCGCCAATCAGAACGGTTTCGGGCACCGCGTGGTGGTATGGCTTGGGCTGCCATATGCACACGGTTTCGTCACCATCCCAGTAGCTCTTTATCTTCAGACCGTGTTCGTTAGAGCTCCCACACCCCCAACAGCTGTTGTGCTTCATGTGATCCTGAAAATAGATAGAAGCCATTCAATATCTCCCTTGGTACTTTGCTATTAGCTCCACATCTCCCGTTCATTCAGACGTCCTCTGACCGGAAAAGGTCGGCGGCTTATCCATGAGCGAGAATCGGAACCAAAAGCGCAAGCTCCATTTTCATCGCCCGGCAGCTCTAAATTTGTGATGGATTTACTGGTTGGGTAATCAATGCGGCTCAGTGGCTGTATGAACCATAAAAAAAATTCAAACAGGCAACTGCACACAGCCAACTGAAACGGTATTTCAGCCCGTTTATGACCCGCTTATCAGCAGACTCACCGCCCCTATTGCTCAGTCTACACAAAACAGGTGGAAATCACGCCTGTAAAAAGTCTGAAGTTACCCCCCTGAGCACCTCCCAAAATAACATCAGCAATGTTTCCCACTAATTTTGAAAATAAATCAAAACCGCTATTGCAAATTATTTAAGTTAACTAATAATAAGCAATCCTAATTGTTAACACATAAAATCTATTTTGCAAAGGGCTGCGATGAAAATCACTAATTTCATGAAAACTTGTAGATAGCAACGACTTTACCTTTTGCCCGAAAGTTTGACCACCCACTCGATGCAGCCTCGACATTATCGAATACCCCGCAAGTAATTAGAAAAAGAAACGCCGTTTATTTGACATACTATTCTGACCGTGATAGTTTCGCATTAAGATACCTCGAAAGGAGCGCCGGAGATGAAATTCCTTCATACGATGATTAGAGTGAGAGACCTCGAGAAGTCCAAGGAGTTCTACACGAATGTGATGGGCCTAAAACTCCACAGGCAGACTGATTACGAAGGCGGGAGGTTCACCCTGGCATTTCTGGGCCTCGGCGGAGACACCGAGCCATTTCTCGAGCTGACCTACAACTGGAACACAAGCGACTACAACAACGGCGACGCTTACGGGCACATGGCGTTCGGGGTAGCCGACATCTACGCCACATGCGACAAGATAGCGCAGGCCGGTGGGAAGATAACAAGACCGCCCGGCCCGATGAAGCACGGCAAGACGGTGATAGCATTCGTCGAAGACCCCGACGGGTACAAGATAGAGTTCATAGAGCGCAAGTAGTACTCGCTGCGGTCACGGCGCTTAAACAACTCTTCCGGTCAGTGTATATTATATTAGGGTCATGAACCGGGAAATTTTGCTCCGTGCATTTAAAGAGATCTTGAATGAGTTCCCTGCGCTTCCGCCGGGAAAAGCAAAGGAAGTACTCCTGTCCGAGGCTCAGAAGAAGAACTACGACCTGCAGGACGAAGCCTTCATCGAGAAGGCGCTGGAAGACGAGACGAGACCAATTGAGTCCTACTTTAGAGACGCAATGCTCGATTATTTGCAAAAAAACGATCTGGGAGACGGCCTGGAAGAGTTTCTAGGCACCGATGAGGGAACGGCGCTTGCAGTGGGGATTTTTTTGACGGGCTTAGAGAAAGCGATCGATTTCTACTACAACGCAGTTATTGCAATGCACTTCTCTACATCTTAAAAATAGGCTGCCCTTTAGTCTACAATGCCTGCGCCAACCCACTCACCATAAAAAACCCGAGTCTGGATTCTGCGACACAACTCGATCTACGCTAATGAATTGATAGGAGGAAAGTGTTGGTAACTTAGGTGCCAATCTTCAATTGAGTTCCCTATAGAGCCGGAGGTTTATCTCTCTTGCAGAGGTATGTATTCCCTCATCTTGGGCCCGATGTAGATCTGCCGAGGCCTAGCTATTTTGAGCTCCTGGTCATCAAGCATCTCGAGCCACTGCGCAAGCCACCCCGCCGTACGGGGAATCGCAAAGAGAGTCGTGAACATGCTCATGGGAATCCCCATGCTCTGGTATATAAGCCCGGAATAAAAATCCACATTGGGATACAACTTGCGCTTAACGAAATAATCGTCGTCAAGCGCAATCTTCTCAAGCTCAAGCGCTATGTCCAGGAGCGGGTTCTTGCCCGTCGTCTCGAACACATCGTGGGCGATTTGCTTGATAATCTTGGCCCTGGGGTCGTAGGCCTTATACACCCTGTGTCCGAAGCCCATAAGTCTGAACTCTCCTTCTTTGATCCTCTTGATAAAGGCGGGCACGTTCTCCTTCGACCCTATCTCGTTGAGCATGTGGATCACCGCTTCGTTGGCGCCTCCATGAAGAGGCCCGTAGAGCGCGGCAATGGCTGCCGCCGTGGCGGAATAGGGGTCGGGCTGCGAACTGCCAACGCTTCTCATAGCGTTTGCGCTACAGTTCTGCTCGTGGTCGGCATGCAGTATAAAAAGCACATCAATAGCCTTCTCGATGACCGGGTTGGGTTCGTATTTAGCCTCCGTCATCCTGAACAACATTTTTAAGAAATTCCCGACGTAGCTCAGGTCGTTGTCGGGATAAACGTAGGGAAGGCCCAACGTGTGCCTGTAGGAGAAAGCCGCAAGTGTGGGCATCTTCGCTATGAGGCGATAAATCTGCATCTCTCTCGACTTCTCGTCAAATATGTCCTTGGCCTCGGGATAGAAGGTCGAAAGCGCTGCCACCGTACTGATAAGCATACCCATTGGATGGGCGTCGTAACGGAAGCCGTCCATGAACTTTTTAATTTTTTCATGGATTATGGTGTGATGAGTAATTTCGTGCACCCACTTCTCATACTCTCTTTTTTTCGGCAGCTCACCGTAGAGCAGCAAATAAGCAACCTCGAGAAAGGTGCTACGCTCAGCGAGCTGCTCTATCGGGTATCCCCGGTGCTTGAGAACTCCCTTCTCGCCGTCGATGAAAGTTATGCTGCTCTTGCACGCGGCCGTATTACTGAATGAAGGGTCGTAGCTCATCATGCCGAAATCACCTTCATTCACTTTGATCTGCCGTAGGTCAGTCGCCCTGATGGTGTCATTTTCGACGGGGATCTCATACGCTCTTCCTGTTCTGTTATCAGTGATTGTCAAGGTATCCTTGGCCACTGTACACTCTCCTCAATGTGATGTGCACACATTGTGTAATACATTATGCTGTGTGACTATTGCTTACAATACGAGGCTGAGAATGTAAACGAGAAACATGGGAAAAGCCACTTTATCTCAGCGTATAATTTATACCTACAAATCCGACGGTTTTCAACTGGATGGATGCTGTAATGCGCCGTGCTCCACCCCACACAGGGCTCATAACACACACATGCGCCTAAAGCCAAGACCGGAGCCTTAATTACATTTGAGCTTTTAAACCACCCTTAAGAACATGAATCTCTCACCAAAAGGGGCGGTCTACGATGCAACGATCGAGCTTTGTTTTAATTTCAGGAAACGCCCATTAATACTACAGCATCACAAGTCCCTGACGCCAATAGGTTTCACCTGCAATTCCTAATGCAGCGCTAGGGTATCAGGCTTACGGGCACGGGCGTAAAGCAGCCCAGGAAGACAACGAGCCCTACTATGCCGAGCATCTTTCTTTTTCTGTCCAGCGGTATGGTATCATAAATCGTGGGGGGATGTTTCCTGCCGAACACAGAGAGCAAAAAGGCCCAGAGCACCCACCCAGGCCACCCCCCGAACAAAAGCGGCCCGGCATATTGAGCCAGCGGGCTCTCCGGCCACACAAGCCCCGCCAGCTCCACAAAGGGCTTGGTGCCGACCCCGAGGACGATCAACACAACAACTATCGCCGCAGATATCCTCCGGTGCCACTGCTTCGTAAACAGCGCGTACATTATATGCCCGCCGTCAAGCTGCCCCGCCGGTATTAGATTGAGCGCCGTTACCAGAAACCCTATCCAGCCCGCAAAGGCCATCGGGTGCCATATCACCTCGGAGCCTTTGGGAACGTCGCTTAAGAAAACCGTCTCCAGCAGCGTATAGAAAATTGGTGCTCCGAACAGCAGCCCCCCCTCGGCATCAGGCGGATTTGCCACTACAGAGCTGAGACGCAGACCTATTGCGATAACGGGCACGGCCATCAGTATGCCCATAAGAGGGCCCGCTATTCCTATATCGAAAAGGGCCCTTTTGGTGTAGATGGGGGAGCGTATTCTGATAAATGCGCCGAAGGTGCCTATTGTGGGGAAGTCCGGCAACGCCGGGACGGGTATGAAGTACGGAGGTGTGATGTCTACTCCGTTCTTTTTCCCGAAGTGGTAGTGCCCGAGCTCGTGTGTCCCAAGAATGAGGAGCAGCGAGGAGGAAAACAACAACCCGTCCAAAACTTCACCGAAAAGGAGGTAGCCCGCATAAAAGGTGGTAAGCGCAGTGGTGAGAAAAAGGGCGATGTGAATTAACTTGCTTTTCATTTCCGAAGCCGATGCAGGAGAAACATTATAACATGTGTATTTATTCCGGGCTCCGCCAACTCAAACACACTCCGAACCCTGGTCGTGCGAACCCAACACTAAATCTCAACATGAAAATTTAGCGCCGCCCAACCATCCTCAAGCTCCCTAAAAGCTCAGTAAGGAAGCGAACTCATCTCAATGAACTGCGGCGCACGCTACGTCGAGGCGCCCGGTATTCGGCTCGAAGGCTCCTGTAACGGGGTGAGGGAAATCTTTCTCCTAATCGGCTCAACGTTTTCTATCACACACTCCAGCGGCGTTCCGACTTCCCTTACTTCGTGCGCTGATAGCGAAACGGGCGCTTCGAGCAGGTATTGGGGGAAATACACGGTTGTTTGCGCCCCTCCGGTCTGGCTCACATACCCCTTGATTACCTCCCCCTTCATCTTCTCCAAATACTTAAAGAGCCAGAACTTCGTCCTGGCTCTCTCGACGGTTCTTTTATCCCGGATGCCCAATTCGACCCGCTGGTATATCCGCTCAAGCTCCTCGGGCCCGTATGCCGGAGAAAGCCCCTTAACCTTGCGGAGTATCTGCCGCTGCATTACAAGGTCGAGATAGCGCCTTATAGGGGAGGTGACCTGAACGTACGTGTCCACTCCCACGAAGCGGTGCGGCAGGGGGGTGAGAGAGAACCTAGAGGGACGAAGGAACTTCAAAGCTCTTATAGGGTAGAGGGGATCGTCCATATCTATGGTGCGAACCTCTTCAGGTACCTCTTCGGTGAGGTACCGGTAAATCGCGGGAAGATGAGCCGAGCGTAAGAAAGCCCCTGCAAGGACGTTCATAAGTATCATACACTCCGCTATGAGGATGTGAGCCGGTGTGGTCATCGTCACCGTTCTGAGCGAAATCTCCCCATCGTCGCTCACCTTTATCTTAAGGTCGGGGAGGTCCAGCACACAGCCCCCGGAGCATATCCTGTCCCGCCTGAGCCTGTGGGCTATCTCAAAGAGCAGGGAGCCCTCCTCGCTCCGGCGCAGCTTATCTTCGGCTTCGGAGTACAGGAGGTTCTTGTCCACCGCGATCTTGGAGCCTGCAAATGTGTAGTTATTGATGTTAAGATGCTTGTCGAAATACACGAGCAATGACAGCGCCTTCTTGGCCTCCCCCTCAATCAGGCTGAGTCTGTCGCGAATAAGACGGGGAGGGAACATGTGGACATGACCTTCGGGCAAATAAATGGTTTCGCCCCTTTTGAGCGCCTCCTCGTCTAGTTGAGTCCCTTTTCCGACGAAAACATCCACATCGGCAATGTGCACACCAAGCACAGGCCCCTGCGCCGTAAGAGAAATGGAGACGGCGTCGTCTATGTCTTCGGTGTTTACGTCGTCAATCGAGTACGTGGACACCCCGGTTAAGTCCGCAAGACCGTCGTAAGATACCGGGGACGACAGTACCGAGTCGGTCTCTTCCTCGACGATTTTTGGAAACGTCTTTGTGATCCCGAGCCTTAAGAATACGGGGTCGTCGTTCTCAGTCCAGTTCCCCGTTTTGATCAGGAACTGTATCGCCTCATCGGTGTTCTTCAGGCCCGCGCGGGCTATGAACGACCTTGCTTGCGGGGCTTTATCGAAGTTATCAAGGTGTATCACAAAATCCTTAATAAGCTCCACGTACCCCTCGAAATCGTATTCGGTGTCTTCAGCAGGAGTGTCTTCCATTACGGCGCGAACCCATTTAATGGCGGCTTCGGCCTCAAGGAGCTTCTTTCTTTCCGCTTCTTTGCGCCTCCGAATCCCGGCTGCTTCATCTCTGCTTCTCGGCAGGTACCCCCCACTGCGCTGGCGCTTGAAATAAAGGTCGCTCTTGTCAACCGCCCAGAATAAAATCAGCTCCTCCACGGCGTCAGTGGGACCGGACTCAAAATAAAGCTCCTTTATGTCATTGAAGGACAGCTCGCGCTCGGAATCCAAAACGCATTCCCAAAGGGTCACGAGGTCAATAGAGCTCGTCCCCTCTTCGAGCTCGCGTCTCAGCCCCCTCAGGGCAAGCTCGATTTCAGACTCATCCATATCTTCCCCATACTTTATCCCGGCTCCGCGCACAATACGGGTAAGGTCAATGGAGAGCTCCTTTCCTTCCTCGGAGAATATAGAAGCTTTTTCAGGCCCGGTCTCTAACATAACCCCCAGACAAGGCTGGCTCCTCTTCCTATACACAACGACTTCGGTCTTTGCGGGAATCTTATTCATGGCAGTACAAATTTCTATAATACCAGAATAAATTGAAAAAAAAGTCTCCGTAGCGCTCCTAGACACTGCGGAGGTGGAAACTTATCGAGTAATGGGGTTAATCCGCCCTGGACGACTTATACCCAATGGCGGCTTTAATGAAATCCCTGAACAAGGGATGAGGGTTGAGCGGAGTGGATTTAAACTCCGGATGGAACTGGCAACCCACGAACCATGGGTGGTCTTTAATCTCAACCATTTCTATAAGGCCTCCGTCGGGGGAAAGGCCGCTAAGCCTAAGTCCGCCTTGCTGGAACCTATCGCGGTAGGTGTTGTTTATCTCGAACCGGTGCCTGTGTCTCTCGGAAATCTCAGAGCAGCCGTAAGCTTTATAGGTCAAAGTCCCGGGCTTAACAGAGCAGGGATAGGCGCCCAGTCTCATAGTGCCCCCTTTGTCTGAAACGGTTTTTTGATCTTCCATCAGGTGAACAACCGCGTTAGGCATATTCTCATTGAACTCGCTTGAGTGAGCGTCCGGGATTTCGCAGACGTTCTTTGCAAACTCCACCACGGCCATCTGCATCCCAAGACATATGCCGAAAAACGGGACATTGTGCTCCCGTGCGTATTTAGCAGCGCTGATCTTACCCTCAAAGCCACGCTTCCCAAACCCCCCGGGCACAAGAATGCCGTCTACTCTGGACAACACCACATCCCCGCCGCCCGATTCTATTTCCTCCGAGTCAACATAGACGATATTAACCTTAAAGTCGTTGTGAATGCCGCCGTGCCACAGGGCTTCATGAAGGCTCTTGTACGCGTCCTTCTGGCTCACATACTTCCCCACAACGCCTATGGAAACATCTTCTGAGAGGTTCTTCCACCTATCCACCAACCGCTCCCAATGTGAAATGTCGAGCTTCTTCGTCCACATATTGAGATTTTCGACTATGATATCATCGAGCATCTCACGGTGGAACACAATGGGCACTTCATATATGATCTCCACATCCTTTGCCGATATTACCGCTTCAGATCTTATGTTGCAGAAGTGTGAAATCTTGCCTTTTATGTCCTCAGGCAGGTACCTGTCGGCCCTGCAAAGCAGCACATCGGGCTGGATACCGATGGAAAGCAGGTCCTTTACGCTGTGCTGAGTGGGTTTTGTCTTAAGCTCTCCCGCAGGGGCGACGTAGGGCACATAGGTTAGGTGAATAAACAGGGTGTTCTCCTTACCGAGATCAAACCGCAGCTGCCTGACGGCTTCGAGGAACGGAAGGCTCTCTATGTCCCCGACCGTACCCCCGATCTCAATAATCGCCACATCCACTCCCCCGTTGCCGTTTGCTATGGCGAGGATTCCCGATTTGATCTCATCGGTGATATGGGGGATGACCTGCACGGTCTTGCCCAGATACTCACCCTGGCGCTCCTTTGTGATTACCGAATTGTAAATCTGTCCTGTGGTTAAATTATTTTTCTTCGTGAGCTTGGAGTTTGTAAACCTCTGATAGTGACCGAGGTCGAGGTCTGTTTCCGCGCCGTCGTCGGTGACGTAAACCTCGCCGTGCTGGAACGGGTTCATTGTGCCGGGGTCAATGTTTATGTAGGGGTCAAGCTTCTGCAGGGACACGCTTAGCCCTCGTCCTTCGAGGAGCGCTCCGATGGATGCCGACGCAAGCCCCTTGCCTAAGGAGGACATCACGCCGCCTGTCACAAAAATGAATTTGGTTTTAGACATCCGTAACGGCTACCATGAAATGGGCTTTTTGAAGTTAAATTTTACTGGACTGACAGTGAGCAACCACAAATAATACCCCTTATCCCCAAGCTAGGGTATCACACAAACTAGATAATGCAAACTCAAGCGGAATCCACAATTACCCAAAAATAAACACGCTATATTTACAGCATTTACCTACGCTCTGGTCTTATGCCCGTTAAGATACATTATCATGGCTCTTGAGGCCCTTCCCCTATGGCTAATGGAGTTCTTATCGCCCGGCGAGATCTGCGCCATGGTCTTACCCAGCTCGGGGATCATGAAAACAGGGTCGTAGCCAAACCCTCCCTCTCCCTTCGGCTCTTCGGCGATAACGCCTTCACATACGCCTTCGACCACAATTTCCCTGCCGTCGGGATACACAAGGGCAAGGCAGCAGACGAACCTGGCCGCCCTGTTTTCAACGCCTTCGAGCTCATCGAGCAATTTTCTTATATTATCATCATCGGTCGCTTCACTGCCCGCATACCTGGCGGAGTACACCCCGGGTCGCCCATGAAGGGCTTGTACCTCGAGACCCGAATCGTCGGCCAGGGTGGGGAGGCCTGAGGCACCAAGCACCGTCCGGGCTTTGCCAAGGGCGTTTTCTCTGAAACTGGCCCCTTTTTCCTCCAGCTCCGGAACGGGGTCCATCTCGCCCATTGGGACTATCCTTCCCACAACGGGGGACAGCAGGGCGGAAAACTCCCTCACTTTAGCGCTGTTTGCAGATGCAATGATTATCTCTTTGAGCATGCCAACTGATAATTTATATGAAGATTTGTCCCATTAAGGAAACCGGGTCGGGGACTACTCCCACAGAATCTCTTTTTGCTTGGCTATGAGCTTAAGTATCCCATCTTCAGCAAGTTTAAGCAAATTGCAGAGCCTGTCTTTGCTGAACGGCTCGTTTTCGGCGGTGCCCTGAATCTCGATATATTCACCGGCGGAGTTCATGGCGATGTTCAAATCGACTCCGGCTTTAGAGTCCTCCTTATAGTCAAGGTCTAGAAGGGCCACGCCGTCATGTATTCCCACACTCACTGCGGCAACGAACTCGGAAATCGGGTCTTCGTTTATCATACCTTCCCTAAGCATATATTGCACAGCATCGTAAACGGCCACGAAACCCCCTGTGATGGACGCTGTTCTTGTGCCGCCGTCTGCCTGCAGAACGTCGCAGTCTACAATGATCATCCTCTCGCCGAGTTTATCCATATTCAGGCTCGCACGCAGCACCCGGCTGATTATCCTCTGTATCTCCTGGGAGCGCCCGCTCACACGTCCTGCTACCGAATCCCTTCTCGTGCGCTCCTGTGTGGCCCGTGGGAGCATGGCGTACTCGGCGGTGAGCCAGCCCTTGCCCGTGTCCATCATAAAAGCGGGAACGGATTCTTCGATCGTAGCCGTGCAGTTCACCTCGGTATTACCCACCCTTATCAGCGCGGAGCCCTCGGCGTTTCGCATCACTCCGCGGGTTATGTGGACGGGTCTTAGCTCGTCGGGCTCTCTGCCGTCGTGTCTGCTCATGGTATGGGTCCTCCAAGAATACCGGGGAGGAAAAGCACCTGTGCCCGGCAACAAATCCAAATTATATTTAAGAATTATTTTAGATTAGGCAATGGAACTGAAAGAAAACTCTACCGCAAGATGGCACAGCGCATCGGGTCTCGAGCCTTCACTCAGAACAGAAGCCCTATCCAAGAGGAAGGCACGTCCTATTTCTTTACTATCCGGCTTCTCGCAGAGTCAGAGACGCATAGGAAAAGGATTTTATTTGATACGTCACGAAAAAATAAAACTCCCGCGCGAACACGCGGGAGCGGACTTCAATAAATACTGAAAGTGTAACAATGCAAATTTAGTTTGAAAATTTGGTGGAGGCGCCGGGAATCGAACCCGGGTCCGAAGAATAGAATCACCCCGCATCTACATGCTTATCCCAACATTTGGTTTCACGGTACGGACTCCGTTGGGCAGGATTCCCTACCGTTAGCCGAAGAGGGTAGCGTCTGGGTGCGTCTTCGGCGCCGCACACAGGGCATCCCGCCTGAATTACGCCTCATCGGTACACGGCGGGCATTGTACCGTGAGACGTCGCTGCGTTATCTATGCAGCGAGCTGATTGATTGGTTCGGCACTTATCGTGCTCTGTCAGTTTTACGAGGTAACAGAAACTCGGCATGCAACATGAGCTATCTCATTCCCCGTCGAGGCCATGTCGCCCCCAAATTTTCAAAGAACTGAAAAAAACTTAAATTAACAAAACGCTTTATTTTAATTTCAAAAATACTGCCCCCCCCCACGCTGCTGCCCCCCGCTACTTCATCCTTCTTTTCATCGCCTTGCTCATTTCCCTGTCTGCTTCTCTTCGCTTTATGTCTTCGCGCTTATCGAAGGTGCGTTTTCCCTTCCCGATGGCGATCTCCACTTTCGCCCAGCCGTTCTTAAAATAGATCCTGAGGGGAACAATAGTATAACCCCTTATCAGGGTCTTTCCAATCAGCTTATTTATCTCCCGTTTATTGAGAAGAAGCTTCCTAGACCTCCTGGGCTCATGGTTAAACTGGTTTGAGCCCTCATACGGCGCAATGTAGCTGTTCACAAGATAAACCTCGCCCTCCCTCACCATGGCAAAGCTCTCCTTAATGCTCGCCTGCGAGTCGCGAAGGGACTTTACCTCGGAGCCCCAGAGCTCTATTCCGGCCTCGTACCTATCCTCGAGAGCAAAGTCCCTGGAAGCCCTGGGATTCTTACATACAACTCTTACCATAGGCTAAATATAATCACGATGTGATGAAAATCAACTTGACGCAGCAACCGAATCATGTGAAATATTAATATGTTTAGCACCTTCGTTTCCCTGGGAAATATCATCACCGCCGCAGCCCTGCTCCTATCTCTTCTTGGAGCTTCGCACCCGGCCCGCTCGGAGGAAAGGATCAAGGCGGCCCAGGTGTTTCACACCTACTCAAAGACTTTCGCTGAGTTCGACGCGGAGCTGACCGAAATGAAGGCGCGCGGGATAAACACTATAATATCCAGGGTCTTCGGCAACCCCGGTGACAGGATTTTCGCCCTGGCTAATCCACAGACGACCTCAGGGGTGTACTTCAAAACAGCGCACGCCCCCGTTATCGACGACCTGCTCGGCACGGTAGCTACCCTAGCCCACTCCCACGGCATGAAGCTCTTTGCTTGGATGACCACAAGGAAGGCCGTTTACGGAGTGGATGGGAGCCTTTTTGACAGCAGGTACGACCTCAAAACCCGAAGCGTAGTTCGCATCAACAAGCTCGACCTTTTCAACCCCGAAAGCCTGAGTCATCTCGTGGCCCTGTACGCAGACCTTGCCGCCTACCCCATCGACGGAGTGCTGCTCCAGGACGATTTCATAATTAAACACATGGAGGGGGCGGGGCCTCACGCCAAAGCCCGGTTCGCCTCTGAGTTTATGAGGATGTTTGAGCCCGGACGGATGTATACCGAACTTGAGCTGAAGCCCGGCGGTCGGGTGAGGAGAATTGTCTACACGGATGAGTTCTGGGCGTGGGCAAAATGGAAGAACAGGAGGCTCATAGAGGTAGCCGAAGTGCTCATTCGCACGATCAAACACAATAACCCGGCGATTAAAACGTGCCTTAACACCTTCTACGAAATGTACCTGAAGCCCCGAAACACCTTATCATGGCAGTCTCAAAACACAGAGCTTGCCGATATGTTCGACCTCGTCGCGGTAATGGC
>JADFKM010000091.1 GCA_022564935.1 Candidatus Dadabacteria bacterium | reverse complement strand
AAAGGAGCCGGGAAGGCTCTCGGACACCATAGCATCGCATTTGAGCCTTAAGGTAGAAAACAAACAAGAAATACTCGAGACGCTGAGCCCTGCCGACAGGCTTGAGAAGCTCTACGAAAAACTGCAGGGCGAGCTGGAAATACTTCAGATTGAGAAGAGAATAAAATCCAGGGTCAAAAAGCAGATGGAAAAGGCCCAGAAGGAGTACTACCTCACCGAGCAGATGAGGGCTATACAGAAAGAGCTCGGGGAAAAGGACGACCTTAAATCGGAGATTCAGGAGTTCGAAGACAAATTGAAGGAGAAGGACCTCTCCGAAGAGGTTGAGCAAAAGGTAAAGAAGGAGATCAAGAAGCTTAAGATGATGTCCCCTATGTCGGCCGAAGCCACTGTTGTGAGGAACTACATCGACTGGCTCGTGTCGCTTCCCTGGACCAAAGAAAAGACTGAAGACACTGTCGATATAGACGAAGCCGCCAAGATTCTCGACGAGGACCACTACGGCCTAGAGAAGCCGAAAGAGAGGATAGTCGAGTACCTTGCCGTAAGGACTCTTACGAAAAAACTCAAAGGCCCGATACTCTGTCTGATTGGCCCTCCCGGGGTCGGTAAGACGTCGCTTGCCAAATCCGTAGCCCGCTCGATGGGAAGGAAGTTCGTGAGGGTATCGCTTGGCGGGGTGAGAGACGAGGCTGAGATCAGGGGCCACCGCCGCACTTACATAGGCGCCATGCCCGGAAAAATAATTCAGGGGATGAGAAAAGCGGGCACTGTCAATCCCGTGTTCCTGCTCGATGAGATCGATAAGCTGGGTATGGATTTCAGGGGTGACCCGGCCTCTGCGCTGCTCGAAGCGCTTGACCCGGAGCAGAACATTAACTTCAACGACCACTACATCGAAGTGGATTACGACCTTTCCAATGTGCTTTTTATTACAACCGCTAATGTTATCCACACGATCCCATGGGCGCTCCAGGACAGGATGGAGATAATCCGCATCCCCGGATACACAGAGGATGAGAAGCTTCAGATTGCGAACAGATTCCTCCTTCCGAAGCAGTTCGAAGATCACGGGCTGAAGCCCCACCAGAACCTTAGAATTAAAGACAATGGCCTGAATAGCATTATAAGGCGCTACACAAGGGAAGCGGGTGTTCGAAACCTTGAGCGTGAAATTGCCACTCTTTGCCGGAAGGTTGCGAAGGAAGTGGTGAAAAAAGGTCTTGACCACACCGTCAAGATAAATTCCAACAACATCCACAAGTACTTGGGAATACCGAAATTTAAATACGGCGAGATCGAAGAGAAGGATCAGATAGGCATCGCCACCGGTCTTGCATGGACGGAGATTGGCGGAGAGCTGCTCACAATCGAGGTGTCGATGGTTCCCGGGAAGGGCAATTTCACCGTAACCGGCAAACTGGGCGAAGTGATGCAGGAATCTGCCCAGACCGCTATGAGCTATGTGCGCTCAAGGGCTGAGAACCTGGGCCTGGAACGTTATTACTACCAGAAGGTTGACGTGCACATCCACGTCCCCGAAGGCGCCACCCCGAAAGACGGCCCCTCTGCCGGGATCGCCATAACCACTGCCATTGTATCTGCGCTTATAAGGAAGCCCGTAAGGCACGACCTGGCAATGACCGGGGAGATCACCCTCAGGGGCAGAGTGCTTCCGATAGGAGGGTTAAAAGAGAAGATCCTCGCCGCTCACAGGGGCATGGTCAAGAAAGTACTGATTCCCAAGGAGAACGAGAAGGACCTCAAAGATATATCCGATAAGATCCTCAAAGACGTTGAAACCCAGCTTGTCGAGGACATGGATGAGGTGCTGGATGCCGCAATAGTTTCCGACACACCCATATTCCAGGATATAGTCGTTCCTCAGCCTACTTCTCACCTTCCGCTTAGCGAAAATGTCGGCACGGGCGTGAACCTGTCTTGACATGAGTGGGATTCCTGATACGCTAATTTGCTCTGTTGGCGGGAGCAGGGTATATGTACCCATTACCCGTACCACAGCGCCTGTTCCGGCGTGCGTCGTAGATTCGGGTCTAACATTATTTGCGTATAATCTCTTCTGACGAGGGGGATTGCAACGGGCGGTTAGCTCAGGGGGAGAGCGCCTGCCTTACAAGCAGGAGGTCACTGGTTCGATACCGGTACCGCCCACCACGTTGAGATGAGCAGGGGCCGTAGTTCAGACCGGTTAGAACGCTGGCCTGTCAAGCCAGAGGTCGCGGGTTCAATTCCCGTCGGCCCCGCCATACTCCTCTCCTTTATTATAGGAAAGTTAGGTCAGCTGCGTTGACGCTGCCTGTTTCTTGATCTTTATCGATGGTGTCCAAATAGCCGAATACTAAAAAAACCGGAGCGCCCGTTGTGAGACGCCCCGGTTTAATATCAATTAAGGAGGAAGAATAATCTAACTCGTTAATCTCTTATTTTTCTATTCAATAATCACTCCTCGTCCCTTCTCCGCAGCATGGAGCGAAGCCCTATGCCTAGAAGCGGAATCAATACTACGAGCGCATTAGCCGCCGCTGTGCCTGCTGTTGCCGTTGAGGCTATGGCGCATCCGCCGCCGCCGCCCGGGTCGGCTATGCAAAGTTCTAGCGCGCATACCTGGCCCGCTGCGCAATCTGTATCAACGGTACACTCGGGCGGCACAACACAATCTCCCGCCTCGCATACCTCGCCCTCAGCGCAGTCCGCATCAACGGTACACTCCGGCGCCGCAACACAATTTCCCGCCTCGCATACCTCGCCCGCTAAGCAATCTGCATCAACGGTACACTCGGGGAGAGGCGTAATGGGGGTCGTCGGCCCCTCGGCATGCATCCAAACCGCATAGCCTTCATCTGTATCATCGGAAAGGGATATGATCCCAAGCTCGTTCTCGGAACCTTCCAGCCCGCTAACGGCGATCTTAACCCAGCCGACTCCAGTATTGTTGCCGGGGCAGAGAAGCTGTTCATTTAGGAGCCTGTTTGCCTGGTCAATTTCCTCATTCAAACCGATGTCGAAGAAGCAGTTCTGGACTATAGCTGAGCATGAAATCGGGTTCTCGTCCTCATCGAATATGAGAGGTGTCCACACGGCGTCCGCAGGCTCGGCGACGTAGCCGAAAACGCCCGCGTAGTTGTCCCTGAACGCTATGCTTATCACATCCGCCTCATCTATGCCCAGTTCGTTCTGAAAGTTGAACTTCAGTATCTCGGGCTGTATGAGTACGTAACCGTTTGAGCTGCCATCGAGCACCGTGCCGTCGGCAACCACATTGCCGGTGGAGAAGCTTACCGCGTCCCTTCCCATGGAGTTTATAACCACACCTTCCAGAGCGTTGAACACAAAGGAGTTGCCGAACATGTGCTGGTGGGCAATGGCGTTGCGCTGCGCCGGGCCGTCTATGGGCGTAATCACCACAAAACCCTTAGTATCGCCGAGAGTATCTGTCACATCCGTCTCGTTCAAGGGGTCGTTCCTGGTTATATCATTCATATCATATTCATGGGTGTCGTTCGGTGTGTAGAAGTCGTTGAAATCTGTCTCGGCGCAAATCACGGCAGTTAAGGGGTCTCCGGTGGTTCCGGTCTGGAAGCTCGCGAATATCTGGACGTGGACGTTCACGGGGGTGTCGATGCTCGCGTTCGTCACCTGAATTACCGAAAAGCTGTCGTTGTCGATAGTATCATTGTCATACCACAGTATAAGCTGGCTCGACTGCTCTTCAGTCTTACCCACGGGTACAATTCGCGGCTCGTTCACCTGAGACATTACGGGGGTCGCTATAAGACCGACAAGCAGAGCCGCGGCCAGCGCCCCTAAGAATTTGTCAATAAGCTTCATTTTCATTTATCCTTCCTCCATATTGATTTTTCTATATAAACAGCTCCGGCTCCATTCCTCCTCACTCCACATACATCCACACCGCGCCGCCGCCGAAGTCCTGATCAGCGCTGTGAACTACTATCCCCAGCTCGTTCTCCAGCCCGTCCAGTCCGCTCACGGCTATCTTTGCCCAGCCGAGGGAATTGTCGTTGTTCGGGCAGAGGTCTATGCTGTCGGATAGGAGTGCATTTCTCTGGCCGAATTGATCGTTAAGCCCTATACTGAAGAAGCAGTTCTGTGTCAATGCGCCGCAAGAAATGGGGTTCTCGTCCTCATCGAATATGAGAGGTGTCCACACGGCGTCCGCAGGCTCGGCGACGTAGCCGAAAACACCTTCGTAATTGTCCCTGAATGCTATGCTCACCAGGCCTATATCCTCGACCTCGAAGTCACGGAAATTGAACTTTAGTATACTGGGCTGGATGAGGACGTATCCGTGGGCATTGCCGTCGAGCACAGTGCCGTCTGCTACGACATTGACGGTGGAGAAACTCACAGCCTCCCTTCCCATGG
>JADFKM010000046.1 GCA_022564935.1 Candidatus Dadabacteria bacterium | reverse complement strand
CCGCTTTGCCGGTGAGCGGGGTGATCGCAACCCTAAAGCGAAGGCTTACTCAGCCGACCTTGCACATCATGCCACCGTCGATCGGCAGCACATGACCGGTGATGAAGCTGGCGCGATCGGAGCACAGCCAGACGACGGCTTCCGCCACCTCGTCGGGCTGGCCGACCCGCCCCATGGGCACGCCGCCTGCGGCTTTCTCGACGTCGCCTTGCCAGTCACGCAGCAGCATGGGAGTCAGGATCGGCCCCGGCGCCACGGCGTTGATCGTCGGCTCAAAAATCAAGTCGTCATCCGTCTGAGACCAACCGATGTTCATGAGTCCCATGAAAACCCCCGGGCCCGCCTGTGCTATGGGAATCCCGATCTCTCCGGCCACGAACACGCCTGCGTCCGTATCAAAAGGACCTACTTGGGCGCCGACCGTAAAAGCGAACTCCACCCCCAAAAGACCCTCTTCTGCCTCTGCCGACCACGGCATAGACAGAACCGCAGCCAATACTGCGACCAATGCGACCTTGACAAATCCTTTACTCATATCTCTCTCTCCTCCCTATTGAAAGGTTTTGTTATTTGTGAATGATTTGTTTTGGCATATACCATAACAATTTATTTTCCAACCTACTCTGTGCGTATATTCGCACTTCTATCAATTGTAACAATATTTTCTCTTAATTACAAGAGGTTATTTACTATTTCTAAAGTAATTTATTAAACTATTGGGACATCCTCGCCATCAAAGTCCACGTATTTCCTCCAAATGGCTGCGCCAGGCATGCCGAGTCATTTACTATTCGCTTCCTAACTCTCTGTAATCACTGGTTATATTTTGTCATCCGGGAATAAATGCGATAAAACGGGAAGGCGATTTTTGAGAAAGGATCAAAACAAAACGCGACTTTATAATTTTTAATTTTTTTAACAATTTCAGGGAGAAGCTAAATGAAGTTAATGAATTTTGTTAAGTTTATAGGTGCTTTCATTCCCCCTAACTTATCCTTAATGTATTCTAGGCAAAAGGGAGTGGGCTCAGGTCTGCTTCCCCATAGGACGCACCCTCGACCAGATGTTGTATACGAACAGAATCGCCGCAAGGGTCTGAGAAGCGGCGCCCAGGACGACGACCCAATCGAGAGCTTTCATGGTGTGCAGATAAGCAATAGCCACTTCCGCCGCGAACCGAAAGGCCGTACCGAGGGTAAGCAGCCAGTACGTCGCCTCCGCAAGAGCGGGGCTGTAGCTGCCGTCCTCACGCAGGCGGGGAAACATCCATATGGCGACTCCCATAATAAGGGAAAGGAGAAAACCCACGAGAAGCACGTGCACATGGGCGGTTATCAGCCCCCGGTCAGGCCAACTGCCCAGGAGGTGCTTGCTCGCTATGAGGTAAAGACCGAGAACAAGACCCACCATCAAAAACACTAACCCGGTCTTTATGAACCGTCTCGCAAGCTCAATCATTGCGCCTCCTCGAGGCCCCAAGTAAATTCATATGCCCCCCTGTAAAGTAACCGGAATCCACGGCACATGGCAACCGTCATACTGCAATTATCCGGGCCGCTCAGTAATGTGGAAAAGTCGCCCTTACATACGTGTTTTAAAAGGTATAGCCGACACCGAAAATAAACATGAGAGCCAAAACCAACTTGTTCGTTTCGATAACGGCATTACATTACTGGTATAGGGAGCCAATGAAAAACCCGCGTTTGTTGATTCCCGCAAACCTCGAATCGCCGGAGGACAAAATATCATGGAGAAAGAGGAAATAAAAGGTTTCGTTAAAAATAAGTACGCACAGGCGGCCGCCCAAGACACCTCGTGCTGTGGGGCAGGGAATGCATACACTGAGCGGGAGATAAGCTCGGCCCCCGAGGGCTCGAATCTCAGCCTCGGATGCGGCAACCCCATTGCCCACGCCGCCATAAGGGAGGGAGATACAGTGCTGGACCTCGGCTCGGGAGCTGGCTTCGACTGCTTCCTAGCTGCTCTAAAAGTGGGTGACGCAGGACGTGTTATAGGCGTGGACATGACCTCGGAGATGGTTGAGCGCGCCAAGGCAAACGCCAGGAAGGGAGGGTACGGAAACGTCGAGTTCAGGCTGGGGGAGATCGAAAAGCTGCCGGTTGATGACGTCTCCATCGACCTGGTGATCTCGAACTGCGTCATAAACCTGGTGCCTGATAAGGCAACGGCATTCGGCGAGGCGTTCCGGGTGCTCCGGCCCGGAGGCGGGCTCATGGTCTCCGACATTGTGCTCCTCTCTGAGCTGCCCGACGCCATAAAAAGCTCCGTCGAGGCGTATGCGGGCTGCTTGGCGGGTGCGGCGTTGAAGGACGATTACCTCACCTATATCGAGCAAGCCGGGTTCGAGGAACTAAGCGTGTTAGAAGAGACATCCCTCGACCCGGAGTCCCTTTGCAGCGACCCGCTCATCCGGGAGATCGTAGAGAAGCTGAAGCTTACCCCCGATAAAGCCAATGAAATCGCCGGCTCGATCGCAAGCATGAAGATCAGCGCGCTGAAGCCGGAGTAGTGACTCCAGCTCTTTTATATAGACAACGCATCAGCTTAACCTACCCTCATACCCAAATAACATCCTAGGATTAGAGAGGCGGGTAATTACACCAAGTTAACTCCACCAAGGTCTTCGACCGTGTTATGTGTCCATAAGGTGGGCTCGGAACCCTACCTCTCTCCAATCACAAGCGAGGAGTTGATGGGGTGCTCGAGGCGCACCCACTCGATGTTTTTGAAGCTGCAACAATGGAGCCACTCTTTTACCTCCGTGAAGGAGTAGTCCCTCCCCTTTGCCGACAGCAGCATCTGGATGGAAAATATCGCGCCCACCGCAGGGCTCGTCATGTCGTCATTGAGTATGTGGTCTTTAATGACCAGCCTTCCGCCGGGATTGAGGGACTTGTAAATTTTGCCCATCAGGCTACGGTTCACTTCCTCGCTCTCGCCGTGGATGATGTTCGAGAGCATGATGAGGTCGAACCCACCGGGAAGGTCGTCGGTGATGTAGTCGCCTTCAAGGAGCTTGATTCTCCCCTCCATACCCTGCCCGGATAGCACCCTGCGGGTTACCGCAAGGGTTCCGGGAAGGTCGAAGATGGTGATTTCTAAGTGTGGGAATTTGTTTAGGAACGTGATTGGATAGGTGCCGGGGCCGGAGCCGACATCTAGGACGGTCTTCACTCCGCCGAGGCCCAGCATCGAAGCCAAGACGGCGTCGTCGCCCCTCGCGGATACGAGTGAGTGCATGGCCATGATGAACCTCTCGGTATTTTCTTCTAAATCCTGGAACATATCGGGCTTCCTCGACGGCTCGCCCGTCTTAAGCGAGTTCTCAAGCCTTCCCCAGAGCTCCCACAGGCTCTCTTCAAAAAGCACCATGTGCCCGAAGTAGCGCGGCGAGGTCTTTACAAGGTATTTAGACGCGGCATCGGTATTTGAGTAACTCTGCCCTTCTTTATGCAAAAGCTTAAGGGCTACGAGCGCGTTAAAGAAAAGCCACGTAGCGCGCCCCTCTGTGCCGAGCGCACGCGCGGCCTCGTCCACCGTCATGCTCTCCTCCTCAAGCGTATCGAAGACGCCCAGCTTCACCGCCACATGAAGTATCCTCGATCCCCAGAATGCCGAAGACATTTCTGCAATGTCAGAAAATTCCATCGGCCCCTCCTACAAGGGTGAACTCAACGGCTCAGCCATCGCCGCTTTCCCTCATATAATCCTAAGTAGATATTCCCGGTCTTAGGTTAATACCTCAAGTGTCTATTATCTCAATACTTAAAAAAGGGGGGGGCTCAGGCGGTGAAACGCAGCTTGATTTCCCGGTGCGACACCCTCCACAGATACCCCCGACAACCGGAGGAAAAAAGCCCGCTGTGTGTGGCAACCGGCGGTTTCAGTCTGCGGTTACTTCGATGGTGATTTATTTTCCGGCCCCGATCATATGCGACTTGCAATTGTCACAATTACACCCGATCATCCACCCGTAAACACGCGTCTCCTTCTTGCATTCGGGGCAGCAAATCTTAAACAAGCATCCGTCGCTTGAGTCGGTCTTTGAGACGACCGTCCACTCCTGCACAGGGGCGTCCTTACAATCCCAGCATATTCTCTTCACACTCATTAATTAGCCTCCGGGGTTTTCATGGTTCCAAGACCTAATTACTGTCTCATTAAAACAAATCGTTGTCAATCACCCGTGCAGCATTTTCACATCCATGTGAAGTAGGCTTCGCAATTCATGTTGGATACCGAGACAATTTTTGTCAAGCTCGGGATAGCGATGTGTCAGAAAAAGTAATAAAAACAATGGAATATTAGCGATATATCGCAAAAAAGTGAATGGGTACAACATGTTGTGAAAATAGATGTTTTGGCACGAACATTGCAACTATTACCGCTGTAAGTAAGGAGGGAGATCCTATGGGACATAAAAACATAGATAACCACGTAAGCGAATTTGAAATCGATTCATACATGTATGAAGACGGTTTCATTTCGAGTGACGACTCGGAGTCCCCTTTGGAGGATTATACAGAACCGGAAGAAAAAGAACAAAACGAAAAAGAGAAAAACCAATTTGTTGCGAAAGAAGAGCACAAGCTTCTACAGTCCTATTTTAAAGAGGTTGGAGGGGAGTCGCTTCTGAGTCCGAGCGAAGAGATTCAAACCTCCATGACATTTAAGAGATACGATTCAAAAGCGCAAAAGCTTGAAGAATTGCTTAAATTTTTCGATACAGGTGAAGGCGTTCCTACGACCTACACACCACCTTCCAATCCGAAAAAATCAAACGGGGCAAACGGCGCGTCCTATACGGCCGACAACACTTCCCAGATCGCAAGAAGGATAAAAAGGCTCCACTCCCTCGTTAAGGTCTATCATCACAGGGCAAAGACGCTTAAAAGTAGATTCCTAAAATCCAACCTCAGGCTTGTTATAAGCATAGCCAAAAAATATATAGGCCGGGGGCTTCCCTTCGCAGACCTTATTCAAGAGGGAAACATAGGGCTTATGCGGGCCGTGGAGAAGTTCGACCCGACAAGGGGCTACAGGTTCTCTACTTACGCCTCCTGGTGGATTACACAGGGCATATCCAGGGCACTGCTCGACCAGACGAGGTTGATAAGAGTTCCGATACGAGTCCTCGAACAGGCAAACAAGGTTTACAAGACCACATCCATGCTCAAGAAGCATAACGGCGTCGAGCCGAAGATCGAAGACGTAGCTAATGAAGCGGGGCTCACCGTACAGAAAGTCCAGAAGCTAATCAAAGCGACTACGAGCATAGTTTATTTCGACTCGTTGGGAACGAAAGGCAACGGGGAAAAGGGCACAACGATCATTGACAACATTCCCGACACTAGGTCCTCCACCGACGCCAATTTGACGATCGTCGCTATGAACAAGCAGATTGAAGAAGCGTTTACCCACTTAAGCCTTAGGGAAGAGGATATCCTGAGGATGAGATTCGGTATCGGCTACGAAGATGCGTACACGCTTGACGAAATAGGCAATAGGTACTCCCTCACGAGAGAGCGCATAAGGCAAATTGAAAGAAGAGCGCTGAAAAAGCTCAGGAACTTCGAAGTAGGTTCTTTACTCAAGGACTTCATCAGCGCCTAACCGCAATTACCGGCAGGTAATTTCTTACAAACCCTCATTAACACCCCCCTAAGCGGGGGCCAGCGCTTCCATAGTGGAGCGTACCATCTCGCGCGTCGCCTTTGACGGGAACATCACCACGGGCAGCGTAGCTCCGGCACCGATAAAATCCCTTATCTTAACCACTCCTTCGGCAGCGCCACCGCTCACGATCGAGACGGCCCCTATCAACCTATCGGTAACCCCGTCAAGCGCCTCCTGTTTGTTCCCCTTCTCCCATGCGCCTCTTATTACCTCCGCTTCATGCCCGAAGCCCCACCTTGAGAGCGCGTTGAGGTAATAATCCCCCATCCCTCCCACATAGTAAGCAACGTGCTCCTTAACCACCCTTACCGAAGCCTCAACGTCGGGGAAAACGCACGAAGGTATGTACGGGGCGACCGCTATATCCCCGGTTTCTCTTGCATTTGGCCCGGCCTCAGAGAGAGCGCTGCCTATGGTGTTCTTTATAGCCTCTCTGGGAACTAGAAAAGGTATCCAGCCGTCTGCAAGCTCTGCGGTGAGGCAGAGGCTCTTAGGCCCGAGCGAGGCTATAAAGATCGGGATATCACTCCTAGGGGGACTAAACTGCAGACGGAAGTTCCTGAGTGAAAAAATCTCCCCCTCGTAGTTCACCCTCTCTCCGCTGAGAACAAGCCTTATTATTTCCACGTACTCTCTGATTCTTTGGAGCGGCCTGTCGAACTTCATCCCGTGCCAGTTCTCGATCACGGCGGGCCCGCTTGTGCCCAGGCCAAGCACCGCCCTCCCCCCGGAAAGCTCATCTATTGTGGCGATGGCCGAAGCAATGGCCGCGGGAGTGCGGCTGAACACCGAAACTACCCCCGTGCACAACTTGATCTTGTGTGTCTTTACGGCAAGCGCTGAAAGGAGCGACAGGGCATCCCTTCCCCACATCTCGGGAACCCAGAGGGAATCGTATCCCAGATCCTCGGCCGCGGCGGCAAACTCCACCAGCTCATCCTTAGTTAAATCGCCCCAGTATGGGGTAACCAGTCCGATTCTATCCATACTGTTCAGTTCGCCCGGTAAATTAAAACGCCTATTAAAGCGAGGCCGTCAAGGAACAGATACTACACACACCTGAGCGAACACTCAACTGCGAAAACCGAAGGGTTAAGCTCGCCCCCTCAGTCCTCCACCCACCCCTACACCTTAACTCGCGTATTCCTTAATTGGCTCCGAGGCTTCCCGCCCCATATTCCCCTCTGCGTATTTGTGAATGAAAGACTTGTACTGGTCGGGGAAGCTCAGTATCCGGGAGCCGACCGAGAGTCTGAAAAGCTCGTCTCACCCGAAAACACCTCCAAATACCATTAACATCCTCTCTCACTTACACACCCGCAAATGCTCAAAGCCTTTCACGGCTGGCAATACCGTGATTTAAGTTGTAGATTAATAGAAACTCGTAGCTTTTGAGTAAGAGATTTAAACCGTTGAATAAATCAGTGAGAAGATATCACGAACGGAGGGGGCTCAAAACCGGTGCCTCAGCAGATGTAATAGCTCTTGGACTGATTGTGCTCGGGCTAATCCCCGCGCTGTCCTGCCAGTCACCTCAGCAGCCTGAAGAGGGTAGGAAGGCGGCCTACGCGCAGGTGATTAGGCTGGGGAAGTGGGACGAGCAGAGCCTCAACGGCGTTATAAGGGCAGCCTCGCAAATCCCCGACCCGGGGGAGAGAATCGGCTACATCTCCGCTCATTTCCTGGGCACCAGGTACGAGCCGGACACACTGGTCGGAGGAAAGGACATAAAAGAGACACTGGTGGTGAACCTCGAAGGTATGGACTGCTTTACGTACCTTGACTACGTGGAGGCCATGCGCCTTTCAAGCTCGCTTGGCGAATTCGGTGGCAACATCAAAACGGTCAGGTACCGGGGAGGGAAGGTCGACTACAAATCACGAAAGCACTTCTTCACCCAATGGAAGTCCGGCTCCCCGGAAAACATACGCGACATAACCAGGGATGTTGGCAGCGCACTTACGGCCAGCAAAGACCTCAACCTGAAAGAAGACGGCTCCCTATACCTGCCCGCCATACCGGTTAAGAGGCAATTGGTCTCCTACATACCGGGGGCTGTCATTGACGACGCGGTGATTGCGAAGCTAAAGACCGGGGACTACATCGGTGTGTACACGGAAACCGAGGGACTCGGCGTGTCGCACACGGGGATTTTCATACGGAAAGATGGAAAAACCTACTTCCGCCACGCGTCGTCAAAGACAGCCCTCATGAAGGTAGCGGACGAGGATTTCAAAACATACTTTGCAGACAAGCCCGGCATTGTGGTGTTCAGGGCGAAGTGAGCTTTAGGGCAAGTCTGAGGGTTCCGATAACACGAACACATACCAAAGAAGCGGATTAAGGAGGATTGAGTTGGCGACCATAAACTTCACTAAACAGCACAGCCTGGGAAGGGATAAGGCGCGCGAGGCCGCAGAGAAAATGGCGAAGAAGGTTAGTGAGAAGCTGACAGTAGAGTACTGTTGGGAAGGGGACGTACTCAGGTTCAGCCGCCCCGGCGTGGACGGCCTCATTGAAATCAGCGACTCGGTGGTGAATGTGGTAGTAAAGCTCGGCCTCATATTCTGGCCGCTCCGCCCCCTGATAGAACAGCAGATCGATGAGTACCTCGAAAAACACCTTAATCACAGCTGAGCGCTCTGCTTCGGTTCTTTGATTAAGTTGAAACGAGAGACGGTATGACGGCACTGCTCAAGCGGATAGCGGCACTACTCATACCGACGATGTGTTAAAATTGCTGTTATGAGCAGCATCTCCAGCGCGCCTACCGAAAGGTTCACCTCGAGGGCGGCCCTGTATCACAGGTACAGGCCATCATATCCGCCTGCTGTGTTGGAACTGCTTCGGGAGGAGTGTGCGCTAGAGCCGGACTCCGTCGTGGCAGACATCGGCTCAGGCACCGGGAAGCTGACGGAGCTCTTCCTTGAGTTCGGCAGCACGGTGTTCTCCGTGGAGCCGAACGCCGCAATGAGGGAGGCCGCCGTCTCGAACTACGGCGGCAACCCCCGCTTTATCAGCGTCGAGGGAGCAGCCGAAAACACGAGCCTCCCTTCCCAGTCTGTAGACCTTGCAGCTGTCGGACACTCATTTCACTGGTTCGACCCAATAGCGGCTAGGCACGAGTTCGGGCGCATCCTGCGGCCGGGGTGTATTGCGGCGCTTACCTGGAACGACCGCAGGGACAGCTCCACGCCTTTTTTGACGGACTATGAAGCGCTGCTCCAAAAATACGGTACGGACTACGGCGCAGTAAACCCCAAAAAGGCCGCAACCGACACTGCACTCATTGCGTCTTTTTTCGGCGGGGAGGATTTCGATACCGCGGTCTTCTTCAACTACCAGGACTTCGATTTCGAAGGACTGCTCGGAAGGGTGCGCTCGTCCTCATACACCCCTGCGGAGGGGGAGGAAGGCTGGGCCGCTATGACGACGGAGCTTCTCGCCATATTCCAGAAGCACGAGAGCGGTGGGCTGGCGCGCTTCGAGTACGACACACGCGTCTATTTCGGGAGTCTGAAGCCGTGAGGCCTTCATCACTTCCAGCAATACATATCACTCCCATAAAACGGCCGCGCCCGAAGCGGGGCGATTTTGAAAATCATGCGAATCTGTTGTAATGTATGAGCTTTATTCAGACATTACCCCACCACTCGGAGGTGAAAATAAATGGCGAGCGCCAAAGTATATACCAATCTCCTTTTGGAAACCAACAGTGCGATCAAAGCCCTTCACCTTGTGCTGGACTATGTGGACTTGGTAAACAACCACAAAGACGACCTCGACCCCAAAGCCCTCGAAGCCGGTACGAAGATCAGAGCCCTTGCCGAGGACGCGGGGAAGGAAGTGGAAGAAACCCGCCGCTATGTTGACGAGGCCCTCAACAAGCTCGAGGTGGACCCCGAGGACTGCAGCACCGCGGCAAACAACCTACTCCTGTACTACAACACCTTCGATGACTGCATGACCCAGACATCCCAGAAGATACAGAGCTACAAAGAGAACTCCTACTGGTGGCGCTACTGGACAGGTGTGATGGAGTGCCTTCTGAAGATACAAGCCGAGGAAAAAACCGAAGAAAAAACTAAATAATGAGTAGCTCCTGACAGATACAGCCGGATGACCGAGGTCACTCCCCCGCCCCACAGCCAAATTTCCCTTCCAACGAACTGCTGTCCGGTGAAACAACCACAACACGGCAAAACACATGTCGCCTTATCATGCGGCTTCCCGCTTCAGCAGGGTTGCGTCGTTCGGCAATTTGATGATATAACTTATCCGGGCTTAGCTTGTTTTAACCCAAAGCGACCTAAAGGAGCGGCAGGTTTTGGGGTCGGGTGCATGCGTTTGTTATACACCAATCTAGAAGTGAATGCCGCAATGAATCCCACAGTGTACACCACAATGAATCCCACAGTGTACACCGCAATGAACTCCACACTCCACCGACATATCTTCGAGTTCGAGGCTCTCCTCAGTTGGAAACATGAAAAGTGTGCGAGTAGTCTCGATGGCCTCAATTTCGTCTAACGGCTTCATGGAGATATTGAGTCTGCGATTTGAAATATCGTCTGTTTCAAATAGCGTGTGCTTCGCGGGTATCTGGAATAGACCGTGGGGAATCAAACTTAACCCAAAAGTATTCTCAACATGCAGTTCCTTCAATTTTGCAGAGAAATCCTTTAGGAATGCCTCATTCTCCAAAACAGAATCTGCAATATTTGCATATTCGGCTGTTTCGTCTTTCTTTCCGATAAACTCTACAGGATAAACAGATAAGTCATCTTCTGCGCGAAGCTTGGAAAATGACCACATGTAGGGCAAGGTTCTATGTCCCGTGCCTGATTCAGGCTTAATTTCAAGAGCATTATTTTCAAAGTTTCTTACGAGAAGCTCATCTTCATAGAGATTAAAATGCTTATGAAGTAACGACACGCTAACCTTGTTTCCCAGACCGTGTGCTCGAATAACCTCACCGAGTGGTTTGATTGCGGCCTCATTTAAAGCTAACTGAGCCTTGGCCGTCTCAAACTTTGGCGGATTGACTACAACACCTGCCGTCCACACAGCTCGCTGAACTATATGACGCCTATGGAATTCAAGAATGAGTTGGAGCAGAAGATAGACAGTGATAAAATTGAACCAGAACTCTCACTTGCCGTGGTATGAACTGTGGGGAGAGGTCAAGCCGACTGTCGCCGTTTTCCGCATTCTGCCAAAGTTGTCACAACCCCAGCCTTCACGACCACGGCTCAGTGTAGTAGTAGACGAAGTTCACCACCTGGGGCCTCTCCGTCCAGCCGAGCTTCCTGTAAAACCCCCTCTTATAAGACGGCTTGTCCCTGCCGTTTGTGACCATGAGCCTCATGCAGCCGCGTTTCTTACCCTCCTCCATAACGCGCTTTACGAGCGAGCTCCCGGCGCCCCTTCCCCCGGCAGAGGGGCTTACGAACACGTCGGATACGTAGCCCTCCAGCGCGCCGAGCATGATGAAGGGAACCCAGTGCACGTTAACGAACCCCACCACACCGTCACCTTCGTCCACGGCGACGAACACCTCATGTCCGTCGTCCCTCTCGAAGCGCTCCAGCAGGCTCGCTATAGGCCCTGTAACTTCGCCGAGAGGGAGTGAGTTCCTGCGCTCAGACCAGCCTATCTCCCGCAGTATTTCAGCCATCGCACCGGCGTCAGTGACCATGGCTTTTCTCACCTTTAACTTACTCATCTCCTCCTCCATTACGGGGCGTTGCGAACCTGCAAAATGTTTTTACTGAACAGCTCCGCGCCCTGCAGCCCTCATTCGGGTACGAATATCCTGTACATCTTTATATCTTCGCTTATCCCCTTCGCGCTGAGTATACCCATATACTCTCCCCCATAGAGGTGCTTAACCTCGCTCCATACCCTTCCGCTCACGACAACTCCTCCGGGCGGGGCGCTGCTCTCCAGACGCTGGGCGAGGTTGACGTTTGCACCGAGCACCGTGTAGTCCATTCGCTTCATGGAGCCCATGTTGCCGACCACCACTTCGCCCAAATTGATACCGATCCTTATCTTGAGGGGCAGTCCCCCTAGGGACTTCCAGCGCTCGCGCAGCTCCCCGGCTTTTTGCTGCATCTGGAGCGCCGTCTTGACGGCTCTAGCGGCGTGGTCGGGCTGCTCGACCGGGTCACCAAAGAACACCATCAAGCCGTCACCCATATATTTGTCCACCGTGCCTTCGTTTCGGAACACTATATCCACCATGTTCTCAAAATACTCGTTAAGGGTCGAATGTATACTCTCGGGAGTCTGTGTCTCGCTCCACGTTGTAAAGCCCGCAATATCGCTGAACAGGATGGTGAGAACCTTCTTCTCGTTGGAAGAGATTAGGCTCGGAGACCTCAGTATCTTCTTCAATACAGCGGGAGGGAAATACTCCTCAAGCCTCCGGCGCATGAACTCCTTTTCCCTCTGCTCGACCGCGTACCGGTAGGCATTGACCGAGAGGATGGAAAGGAATATCCCCAGAGAGGGCATGACGGTGTTGGTAAAAAGGTTTTTATAAAGCAGCAGCAATATCGCAAAAACAAAAAACAGAACTAGCAGCGAAACCGTAGCTGCGCTGAAAAACAGCGCCCCCCTCACGAGCCCTATAAGGGCGAGAGCAAGAAGAAGCACAAATACGATTGCCGACTGATGCACCTTGCCCGTCTCGTCGAGGAAATTATCGGTGAGCATGGAGTTGACAATGTTTGCGTGAATGCCGCTCAGGGGGTAGACGCTTTCCATTGGCACGGGCCCTATGTCCCTGCCGCTGGTAGACACGTCGGATATGATGGCAAGTTTTCCCCTTATCTCTTCTGCGAGAATATCGATCAAGTCGGGGTCTTCTTCCACGAGCAAAAGCTTATGAAAAGGGTAGAACGGAAAGGAGCCCACCCACGCGCTCCTGAAATTGACGATGACCTCGCCCCTTTCGTTTATCGGAATCAGGAGGTCGGTCTTTTTCCCTCTCCTATCAATGTCGGCGAGCTTTATATAATCACCGAAGGAAATCTCAATCCCACTCAGGGGGGCGCGAAGGTAATGGGCGACCATAAGGAGACTGATGCTCGGCACATACCCATTTCCGGTCTTCATAACAAGTGGGGCCCGCCTGAAGACGCCGTCTTTATCGGGGAAAACGGTTATGTGCCCAACGGCTTTGGCAATGCTTGCAAGCCGTGGGAACGTGGCTATCGCCTCAGTCGCTTCAGGAGCGCCGCCGCCTCCCACGACGACCGGATTCCAGTAATAGTTATCCGCGCCCAAGGGTACGAGCAGCGAGCCGAGCTCGACTCTATAGTCGGCGCCGGGTTCAAGGGGTTTCAGCACGGTCGGGATGTAAACATTGCCTGCGCGCCTCACGGCATCCACGAGGGCGT
The DNA here is from genome assembly GCA_022564935.1 of Candidatus Dadabacteria bacterium. Classification (GTDB taxonomy): domain Bacteria; phylum Desulfobacterota_D; class UBA1144; order Nemesobacterales; family JADFKM01; genus JADFKM01. Next base: position 3,090 of record JADFKM010000046.1, on the reverse strand, counting down.
CGTCATGGGTTGAGCGGGTGTCGTTTTGGAACACTATATCGAAGGCGACCGCACCTATTCCCGCCCGCTCGAGGATATTGAGTATCTCGGCGTATAGCCTGCGGGATTTGACCCTTTCGCCGAGGCTGCTGTAGCTCTCGTCGTCGAGGGATACGTGGATTATGCCCGGCTCCCCGGGGCGTATTTCCCAGAGCGGCTCGTCGCCCCTGATAGCATAATGCAATATAAACAGCCTGTCGTTGATTTTGTAGTTCCAAACAGTAAAGACATCGGAAAAGATTAAACTAAGCAGCAGTGCCAGGAGGAAGGAGGCGGCTATCAGTGATAGGGTGTAAATTGTGCGCCTGTCATCTATGCTCAATTCGAATGGTCTTGCTGTAAAAGTTAGAGGCTTCGACCTCTACCGCAAGGTCGGCGATGTCCAGGGTCAACCCCTGAGGGTCCCCGCCACCGTAACGGGCTTCTCGGCCAATGTGGTGAATCTTATGTATTTACGCTTTGCTTTTTTTATCTCTCCCAGCACTTTGTCCTTCAGGGCCTCGTTACCTTTGTTCCCGGATTCAAGATAGTCCTTTGCAGCCTGTTCGAGGGAGTTCAGCCTGTCGGCAGAAGCAATCAGGTAAAACGTCTCCGTCCCTTTGACCTCGTCGAACGTGAACCAAAGTTTCCCAAGGGGAATGTAGCGTTTTCTGGGCGCCCCAGCAGGGGTTTGTTCCTTGAAGGCGGTGGCGCTCGAGAAGATAGGCTGAAGCCTGCCGGAAGAGTCAAGGAGGAATAGATAGAGGTGGGTGCCCTCGGCCGGCTCGACGTAGATCTTGAGCTTGTCGCCCGAAGTCACGGTAGCATCCAGGGACCTGTCGGCCATATTAAGGACTTCATCGCGTCCCCCGGGGTCAAGCTTCACTGCCAGTGTCCATTTGAAGTAAAGCTTGGTGCTCCCCGCGGCCTTATCTTTCTTGTCATCTAGCTCAAGGATTTTCCTTATCCAGTAATTCTTATCCTTTGAATCTGCCATGTTCAAAAGAGCAAATGATAATGTTTAAATATTGATGTGACATATTTGTCACAATGAGTTATTTAACTAAAACTGAACTTCTATTTTTAAAAAACAAAAGGAAAATTTCAACAGACAGTTGGGGAACCCTAATGAAAAGGATAAAAGACAAGATGCTATCGCTTAAAAATAAGGAGATTAGAAATGCTATGGGAGTGATACCAGAGGACGAGAAGATAAACATAATAAGAAATCTTCTTGAATCCATTGACGACACATCCCTTAAAGAAATAATTGGCGAATATGGGATAAAGCTTGATTTTATAGATCAGGATAATTTGCTTGAAAATACAATAAGGAAAAAGTCTGCAAAATTAGTGAAACCAAGACTTAATTTTAGCGAAATAGCAAAAATTACAAGAAACAAAAAGGTTCTAACAAATAGTAGTGAGCTAAGAAAAGAGATAAATAAAATAATCAAAAGTTCTGATTTTGTTTTGCGACGCAAACTATTAAAAGATAAGATTTTCATTTTGAAAAGTAGAGCAAGGGTTAATCTGTTTAATAATATAAAAAACCTAAGAAGTTTCAACAAACTAGACATAAAAAAGTTGGGAAAGAGAAGTATCTCGAGCTTGAATGGGTTCCTAGACAGAGGAATAGTGCTGAGATATGAATCGTCAAAAGAAGATTTTTTGAACAGGTGCAGAAGCCTGATTCTTAAAACAAAGCATAAAGAAAACACTTATTTCCCAAAAAACATATTCCCATTTGATTATGAAGAAGGCTTTAAAACCTTAAGACTAAACCCTTATTATAAACATCTTAAATTTGAAACTTCTTCTCGATAATCTCGACTACCTCTTCGTCCTTCATTAGAGAACTAATTAGTTTCTCTGCTCTTGTCCTATCTGCGTCTTCCTTCAACTTCTCTTTTGCATATTCTTCATCGAGAATTAAGCCACAATGCCTACAGCAACGGTTTGTTGCTTGGTTTTCAATTTTACATCTTAAACAGATAGTTGGTTTTAGTTTTTGTTCTTTTTTATCCTTTTTAATTTCAATGCCATTAGCTCTTAATATTGCATCATCTACAGCCTTACCAGACATATGAACATAAATCCCTGTCATGTTAGAACTTTGAGTCCATCCAAAATATTGTTTCATTTCAGCTTCAGACATTATTGAAGCCATGCGTGTTGCTTGTGAATGTCTTAAAAGATGCGGGTAAATTCTTTTCTTTATGCCTGCTCGCCCAGCAGCTTTTTTTAAGATAGCGGCAATTCTTGCATAAGTCAATAATTCGCCATGAGGGTTATACCAAAGATAAGAGTTTGGATTATCATTTTTTGGATGCTGATTAATCCACTCCTGTAAATAGGGTGTGCTGTTAATTACTAATATTTTACGAGTTCCTGTTTTCCCGTCTACAGTTAATCTAGCACCATATTCCTCAAAAGATACGTGTTTTATTTGCATGTTGCCAATCTCAGAAACACGGGCGCCTGATTCTGCTAACGTTATAATTAATGCTTTGTCCCTAATTGTTTCGCAGTTTTGAATAGTATCCTTAATCTCTTCTTCTGTTAAAAGCTCTTCAGGAAGTTTCTTATGATTACTAGAAATAGTAAGAGAAATCCATTCAACCTCCGGAGGATAAATACCTCTTTTTTTAAATCCTCTAAGATACCAATAAAATCGTTTTATAATTAGCTTAAATCCCCTCTTTGTATGTTCACTGAGATTTGTCTGGTTGATTTCTGAAATTACCTTACGTATATCTTGCTCGTTTGCTCTCTTAAAAGTCTTTTCAAGCATTCTCTCAAACTTCACTAGGTCTTGTAGATATTTAGTAATCTTAGCATATCCTATGCCTTCACTTAACAAATAATCTTTAAATTTAAACAAAATATCTTTATTTGATTTAGAAATTTTAGACTTCTCAATTCTCTTAAGCTGGCTTTTAAAATTACCTTCAAAATTATGTATCTTTGTCATGTTAGCCCTCATCTTAGGTGGTTTTTATACCACGTTAAGGGCTTTTTACTAATCCAATAGGCTCTCTGCAGGCTTTTTGTGAACTGAGCGTAGGCGAA
>JADFKM010000090.1 GCA_022564935.1 Candidatus Dadabacteria bacterium | reverse complement strand
GCCCATGAAACGAGTGTCTCTTACAGGCCAGTACTAACTTACCTGGCATTATATAGCTAGTATAGAGGCCTTATTCAAACTGGTTTATTTCAACGGACAAACGGCTAGATTCAATAAATTAGTATAGAGCGCTACAGGCCTTTTTCAAAACGACTGCAGCATATGAGCTAAATATTTCAATCTCCGCATTCCAGAAGTGAGTCGTGTTGTTTAAGGAACTCAATTACGAGTCGGTTAAATTTTTCAGGCTCTTCAAGGGGGGGAGCATGGGCGCATCCGTCCATTATAACCAGTGTGGAGTTCGGTATTTTTTCACCCATTATTTTCGCATATTCAGAGGGGATAAGAATATCATGGGCCCCGTGAACAATCAGGGTCGGACAATGCAATTCACCCAAACGAGCGGTTACGTTATGTCCGAGGCTTCCTGCGGCAAGATTGATTACCGCCTTTGGCGGGTTGCTCTGCACATGAACCTTCTTCATTTCAATTATATTGCCTATGTTTTTTTTGATAAAGTCATCCGAGAATATGAGCGGTATCGAGAGGTCGTACCGAAATGAGCTGCCCCCGAGCTCCGTAGCCTTTATCCACGACTCTAACATCAGCTTCAATTTGGGACCGATCTCGCTGCATGTATCCACAAGCACAAGTGCCCCGACTGACTCAGGATGCTCAAGCGCTAGGTGCTGTGCGATCATCCCTCCGTTCGAGAGCCCAACTATGTGAGCCCTTTTTATAGAGAGCGCATCGAGTAGAGCCTTTAAGTCGGCGGCGTGGATTTTGTGAGTGTGGTGCATATCCGGTTTATCGGAGTGTCCCTGACCCCTGCAGTCATACCTCAGGACGCGATAAACTGAAGCGAAATCCTCGATCTGGTCAGCCCAGCCGTTAAGGCTCATTGTAAGGCCGTTAATGAAGACCACCGGAAGACCATAACCGTGCATATCATAATTTAAATTTATATCCTTAACAGTTATTTTTTCCATGACTAAATTCCCCTTGTAATAGAACTTCTTAGAATCCAACCACGTAGATCCTTTATTAATTCATACACGATGTGCTCGAGTTCTAAATTCAGGATGAGGTTGTGAATAAAAAAATGTATAAGATGCAAACCTCTGCTACTCACGTGTAAATATTTTAACAGATTTTGTAAAAAGAGGTGTTATAAGCTTACTTATTTGAAGGTCTTATGCAGGCGCAGAACATGGCGCATAACTGGCCCATAGGTTACAATGAACAGCGTCCCCATGAGTCGCTCGGCGGGTTGCCTCCCAGCCTATTCCGAGCAAAGATTCCGGCGGAAAGTTCAACATCGGAACTGTCTACTTAAATGGGAAGCTTACAGATCGTTTCAATTTTCTTAAGAGCAATTCTATTCTATAATTCGCTTCTTGTATATGTTCTTTAGATTCATCGTACATTTCAATAACCTCATCCCAAAATGGAGTTTGGTGCATTAATTCGAAACGCTTATCCATCTGCCTGCACCAATAACTGTTTGAATAATGTCTGCAGAGACGGCTTCTAGAATGCTGGCGTTGAGGAATGTGACCTTGGAGATAGAAATGGAGACGGACTTAGCGGTTGTTCCTCTACCTGCACTTTAGAGACTGTTTTGCCAACTTGCTCATCACAAGGAGGAATTGTATGCACACTAGAGCAATATTGTCCTGGAAATGAAATAACTGGAACAGATTCAGACAGATGTTGCGATAGAGGCTGCAATATTTTGCCCGGGCCAAATTACAATGATTGTGGTTCTGGTCTTTTCAATATTTGCGATAATAAAGAATGCGAAGGATTTCCCGAAGGTTGTTTTGTCGAGACAGACAGGATTTTAGGATTGCCTGATACGTGCACTTCATGCCCAAATAGTTGTGATGGTTTTACAGATCAAAATAGCTGTGAAGCAGGTCATTGCGGATTGGATTGTAATTGGTTTTTTGAAAGATGCAGGGCCCCGGCACCACAACCTTCTCCTCAGCCAGCACCATCGCCTCAAACAGCTCCCCAGGCGTGACGTCTAGGGAGTTTATCCATACTATCGATAAAAATCTCATATTTCTGTCCACATATATATTGTTAATCTCTCGATGACATAATATAATGATTATACTTAATTAGAACAGTGAGGTGCGTCATGGGTGAACAGAGCAAGGAAGCAAAGGTTAAGGCTGCAAGTACGTACAACTCAGCCGCAGATCATTTCGATGATTATCCGCTCGCTTTTTGGGACGTTTACGGAAGGAAGACGGTGGAAAGGCTTTCTCTCAGTCCCGGATCCGAGGTCCTCGACGTTGCTTGCGGCACGGGGGCTTCCGCTCTTCCCTCCGCAGAGATAGTGGGACCCGCCGGAAAGGTGATAGGCGTAGACCTGGCAGAGGGTTTGCTTCGGATGGGTCGAGAGAAGGCTGAAAAGATGAATATTCGTAACATAGAATTCCGATCGGGCGATATGGAAAGCCTCGGGTTCCTCGACGGTAGTTTCGACGCGGTCGTATGCGTTTTCGGGATATTCTTCATACCCGACATGGAGAGTGAGGTCGCGGAGCTTTGGCAGATGGTGAAGCCCGGCGGAAAGCTCGCCATAACCACTTGGGGTTCGCGTCTTTTCGAGCCTGCACACGAGGATTGGAAGCAGAGAGTAAAAGCGGAGCGTCCCGAACTGTATTCGGCTTACAACCCTTGGGATAGGATTACGGATACCGAATCGGTGATGAAGCTCATGCAAGACGGGGGAACGCACAATATAGAGGTCGAGCCGGAAGAAGGTCTACAGCCCCTTCGAGACCCCGAAGACTGGTGGTCTATAGCGCTCGGCTCCGGCTTGAGGTGGACTATAGATCAATTGAGTCCCGAAGAGGCGCAAAGGGTCAAGGGAGCAAACCTTAACTGGGTTAGAGAAAATGGAATCGTAGCCGTTGAGACCAACGTAATATATGCAGTGGCCACAAAAAATGAGGGCTAAGCGATTTCTCGATAGATTCAATCAATAGGTTAACTCTATTGGCTCAACGGCTATTTATTACACATCGACAGCCTACCGGGGAAAGAAAATCCATTACTTCATCCTGAACGGCTATTCCGCAATCGGCAAATGAAAGGGGCGGGCGCCGATACGCGCTCAGTATCGACGCCCGCGATGAGATTACTTCCTTTTTATGTAGTAGTAATTGATTGGGTCGTGGGGAAGCTCCTTTACTTCCACGGTCGTAAACCTCGCACCGGCGAGCATCTACGTGGCAAGCTCCTTACCCCACATCGCTCCGAGTCCCTTCCCGTCCTGGCTGAGCGAGACACGGACATGCAGTGGAGACACGAAATGGTGTAGAGGAACGGCGCTAATTGAATGGTTTCCAAGAACAACGCTCCGGTGTGGTCGTCGTTGCAAACCTCTTAATATTACGCCCTGTCATATTCCCTCTCTCTTAGGAGCTCGCTTAAGTCACCAATCACATAGTCCGGCTTGATCTGAGAGTCTTGCAGTTCTTGATGTAGTGTAGAGCCTGTGAGCACTAGGATTGTGGATAGATTCGCATTCTTGCCGCCCATGATGTCCGCATCCAGCCTGTCCCCCACAACAACCGTTTCTCCTCCCTCCGGGAGGGTTGACATGGCCACATCGAATATTACCCGCTCAGGTTTTCCAACCGATATTGATTTTTTCCCCGAAGCCACTTCAATAGAGGCCAGAATAGCTCCAGTAGCCGGCACAAGACCTTCTTTGGTGGGAAAAACCGGGTCTCTGTTGCTGGAGATAAAACCGGCGCCTGACCTCACGGCTATTGTCGCGGTCTTCATCTCAGCGTAGTCGAACTCTGCGTGTCCTCCGACAATCACCAGATCTGCCGATTTCCCGTCTTCCCCCGTTAAGAGCTTGATTCCGATTTGTTTCAATTCTTCCTTAAGCTCTTTGGTACCCACAACGAATGCCGTCGTTCCTCTCACGTCGCAACGCTCCCGGATATAGTGTTTGATAGCAGTAGATGACGTTATTACTTCGGAAGGTAAGGTTAATATACCCATAGAGGACAGCTTCTCTGAGTACCCTTTGGGAGAATTTCTGGGGTCGTTCGTAATGAACACCACCTTCTTTCCCATTTCTCTGAGTTCGGTTATTGTCTCAGCGGAGCCGTTTATGGGCGAGTTCCCAATGTATACAACACCGTCAAGGTCTATAAGGAAATTATCGAATAAATCGGCAATAAACATCGGGGTGTGATCGATGGGGTTGAAAATACAAGGGTTCCTTCGCATTAACAAATCTATAAGCAATACTAAATGATGAGAGACGGTGAAAGATTAATCGCCCCATAAATATTGTTTAAGTCTTTCTTGTGTATCGTGGTATTCGGAGGATCTTCTTATCAAAACTATCTTCATTTCGTTGTCTTGGGTCATCTCGCTTTTCAAGAAGTTGAGCAGATCTTTTGCAGCCTTACTGAAGCCATCGCAAAAATAATTGGTTTTTCATTCATTGTTTTACCTATTCAAACTGATTAGTAAAGATAACTCAT
>JADFKM010000089.1 GCA_022564935.1 Candidatus Dadabacteria bacterium | reverse complement strand
TCCGACTTCAAGCACGGCCTTCAGTTTTCCATTCTTGACGTTGATTGTCGTCATGCCTGGCTCGGCGGGGATTCCGACTCCCTTGGTGAATTCCCTCATTACGGGTGAGCTGTTGAAATATGCCACAAAGTACCTTCCCGGATACCCAGTGGGCGCCCCCATGGTGTAGGAGTCGTGGCCCGCTATCTCCACTGTGAGGTAGGTGAGGGTGTAAGCTCCGAACCCTGAGGTAAGCTGAGGGTCGGGGACGGTGTACATATTAAGGATGCATTTGCCGTCGGGATGGGGCTCGAGACCCGGCGGGAGCATTGACTTTATCGCTTCCGGGTCGGCCTTAAAGCCGGTAATTAGCATCCATGCGTGGGTGACGAGCTGAGGGCCGGGAAGGGCGTCTTTGTCTTCTTGGGCGACCATCCCGCCGTTGGTTGTCACGCACGATGCTACAGTAAAAACCGCAAGCAAAAGTGCGGCGAAAAGAACTGTAATCCTCCCTGATTTCATAGACCGATACCTCCATGGGTATAATAGGTTTGTCCACCTTCAGTTACGCATTATAAAATGCAGCGCCCAGAAATGTCAACCTAGACCTGTTTTCTTTGAAATATGTTAGCCTCCGATGGATAATAGATGGAGAAAAATTTGGAATTCAGTTTGGATCGAGTTCCTTCGTTAATTTGCAAAACTCCCCGCAGTGTGCGAGAATTCCTGTTTTAGGGCATTCGCCTTTAATGAGGTAGATCAATGGAGAAACCCAAAGAGCTCACGCCCGAGCAAGTATATCGCAGATGCGACCTGAGCCGTTTGTCCATAACCACCACTGATGATCTCGAACCCTGTGAGGAGTTCATCGGACAGGAGAGGGCCGTCAAGGCCATAAACTTCGGTCTCGGAATTAGCCACCCCGGATACAATCTATACCTGTCCGGCCCAATCGGTGTGGGGAAAACGAGCTCGATAAAGCTCATTCTTTCCCAAATTGCGAAGGACAAGCCCACTCCACCGGACTGGTGCTACGTGTACAACTTTCAAGACCCAAACGTTCCCAAGGCTGTAATGCTGTCGAACGGTCAGGGAAAGGTCTATAAAAGGGATATGGAAGAGCTGGTAGAGATGCTCATGAAGGAAATCCCAAGAGCGTTCGAGAGCAAGGAGTACGAGGAGGAGAAGCAGTCAATGCTCTCGGAGGCTCAGAAGAAGAAGTCTCAATATTTTGACGAGCTTCAAAAGGTAGCCGGCGAAAGCGGCATTCAGGTGCAGTTCTCTCCCACGGGCGTCATAACGATGCCCCTTGTAGAGGGGAAACCCATTACCCAGGAAGGGTATAGCGCGCTGCCCGAGGAAACTAAAGAGGATGTGCGGAAGAGAAAGGAGCAGATCGACGAGGAAGTGGCATCCATCTTTAAGGTGGTCAAGAAGCTGGACAAAGAAACCATGGACAGGGTAAAGGAGCTTGAGAAGCGCGTGGCCCTGTTTGCCGTAATCGACATCCTTGACAACATAAGGGAGAAATACAGCAAGTATCCTGATATCATAGACCATCTGAACGAGATGCAGCGCCACATTGTGGAGCACATAGACAGCTTTCGCCAGGACGGATCGCAGCCCGGCGGGCCGGGGGGGGCCCTGCCCTTCGGAATGCCTCAGCAAAAGCCCTCGTTTACCGAATACAAAGTCAATGTGTACGTGGACAATTTCCTCACTAAAGGAGCCCCTGTGGTTTACGAGCCCCATCCGATTTACTCCAATTTGTTCGGCACCGTGGAGAGGGAGATGCGCATGGGGGTGTTTACTACCAATTTCACGATGATCCACCCCGGGTCGCTTGCCAAGGCCAACGGGGGGTATCTGATTGTGGAGGCACTCGATGTGTTGAGGGCTCCGTTTGTCTGGGACTCGCTCAAGAAGGTTCTTGAGAACCAGGAGCTTGGGATAGAGGACGTATTCCAGCAGCTAGGCTATATGAGCGCCTCGGGCCTGCGGCCTGAGCCCATTAATGTGGATATAAAGGTGATTATGATAGGCAGCCCAACGACCTACAACCTCCTTTACACCTACGACGAGGACTTCAGGAAACTTTTCAAGGTAAAGGCCGATTACGACTCGGTCGTGGACAGAACGGATGAGATGCTCTCTCAGTACCTCGCTTTTATTAAGGTCATTTGCGAGAACGAAAAGCTCAAGCCCTTCGACCGTGGGGCGATGGAAGCCGTAATAGAGCACTCTTCAAGGCTTGCGGGCGACCAGGATAAGCTGAGCGTACAGTACGCGGCCATATCCAAGGTAATATTGGAGGCAAGTTACTGGTCTGAGGTCACAAACGGCGCCTCGCAGTACGTTACCCGCGGGGATGTGGAGAGAGCGCTTGAGGAAAAAATTTACCGCTCGAGTTTGATAGAAGAGAAGATTCAGGAGATGATTTCCAAGGGGCATATCATTATTGATTCCGAGGGCGAGACCGTGGGGCAGATAAACGGCCTTTCAGTATACGACATGGGTGACTATGCGTTCGGCAGGCCCTCCAGGATTACGAGTGAGACCTATATGGGAAGGGAAGGGGTTGTGAACATAGAGAGAAGGGCGAAGTTAAGCGGCAACATTCACGACAAGGGCGTGCTCATACTGAGCGGGTATATGGGGGCTAAGTACGCAAAGAAAAGGCCGCTCAGCCTGTCGGCGAGCCTTGCCTTCGAGCAGAGCTACGGAATGATCGATGGTGACAGCGCTTCGGCCGCCGAGCTGATTGTACTCATCTCGAGCATCTCCGGCGTGCCCATACGCCAGGACATCGCCATCACGGGCTCCGTTGACCAGAAGGGAAACATTCAGCCAATAGGCGGAGCAAACCAGAAGGTCGAGGGTTTCTTCAGGGTGTGCAGGGCGAAGAAGCTTACCGGTAAGCAGGGCGTCGTCATACCGCATCAGAACGTGAAGAACCTGATGCTTCACAGTGACGTGGTTGAGGCGATTGAAGAGGGAAAGTTCCACATTTATCCGGTAGAGAGCATTGACGAGACGATTGAAATCCTGATGGGAAGGGAAGCGGGGGAGAGAGGGGAGGACGGCGAGTTCCCCGAGGGGAGCGTCAATTATCTGGCCGAGCAGAGGCTCAAGTCACTCGCCGAAGACTATAAGAAGTTTCAGCAAAAGGGCGGTAAGGAGGGCGAGGGAGAGAACGATACCGGGAAGGACGGTAATACGGAGAATAATGAGGATTGAGCCTTAGGCTAAACGGGACTGCAGCCTGCGGTTTCTCCGCCCCTTATGTTGCCGATGCTGCTACGCCACTGCATCGAAGCCCCGAAGAGCTCTCCGAAATGCCCGGCAAAGGCTACTGCGGTATCCCGTAGCGGAACCTCGCTTCGAGTTAGCTTCTCAATTGATGTAACGCCGTAGTGTTTGAGGCCGCAGGGCACTATCATATCGAAGTGGGTCATGTCGGTATTTACATTGAGGGCAAACCCGTGCATTGTGACCCATCTCTTCACGTACACCCCTATAGCGGCCACCTTGTCGCTCCCGACCCACGCTCCGGGGTAGCCCTGTTGTCTTTGACCCTTTATGCCGTAGCGCTCCAGCAGGCGAATCAAGACATCTTCGAGTTTGTGTACATAGTCCTTTGCGCCGAGTCTGAAATCCCGAAGCGAGATTATGGGGTATCCCACAAGCTGTCCCGGCCCGTGGTAGGTGACGTCCCCTCCGCGCTCGATCCTCGCCACTTCCACCCCGCGCCTGCGTATCTCATCCTCGCCGAGAAGCAGGTTCCCGCTGTCGCTGAACCTGCCGATTGTAATCACGGGGGGATGCTCGACGAGCAGCAGGTAGCCGGAGCCGCTTTCAGGATGCTCGATCAACTTTGAGATGAGCTTCCTCTGAAGGCTCAGCCCTTCGGAGTACTCAACCCTCCCCATAAAAGTCCACTTTACGGTTGGAGTGCCGTTTGAGTCCATGGGATAGGATTGATTATACCTCAAATCCGTCTTGTTATATGTTCGGTGTTAAATTAGAATACTCTGAAAGCCTGAAGGAATAGCTTTGGCCACCAGCACTAAATCCAACAAACTGAATTACAAGGAGTTATCACATCAACTGGACAAGGGCGATGTCCACCCGGTCTACATTTTTACCGGCGACCAGGGCTACCTCATCGACGAGGCCCTCGGCAGGCTGAGGAAGCTTGTGCTAGGGGATTCGTCGGCGTTTAACTACTCCCTTTTTTACGGCGAAGACGCTAATGCAAGGGACATTATCGAAACCGCCCAGACGTTTCCCATGCTGTCAAGAATGAGACTGTGTGTGGTGAGGGACGCCGATAAGATGAGCGCGGACTACATAAAGCCGCTCGAATCTTATATTGACTCTCCCTCCGCCTCCACCTGCCTCGTGCTCGTGTTCGGCGGGAAGGCGGGCATAAAGCCAAAAGCGCAAAGCCCAGCAGTATTTGTGGACTTCTCGATAAAATCAGCGGACTTTCATCTGGTAGTTGTGGAAGAGGCTAGGAAGTTCGGGCTGAACATCACGCCTCAGGCCGTTTCGGCCCTTATAGGGCTGGTGGGCGAGGAGCTTCAGCCCGTATGCAACGAGCTAAGGAAGCTGGGCACATATGCGGGTGAGGGCAAAACTATTACCCCGCAGATAGTGGAAAAGCTCACGGAAAAGACACATTTCGGCGATGTGTTTGAGCTCATTAACGCAATTTCGGCCAAAGACAAGGCTGGGGCGCTG
>JADFKM010000045.1 GCA_022564935.1 Candidatus Dadabacteria bacterium | reverse complement strand
TCCAGACAGATAAAACAAGGACGACAACAACCGAGAGCTGAAGAAGGATGTCCCCCCCGCCATAGCCAAGGGAGCCGGAGATGAGATTGCCGAAGAAATTAAAGATCGAAGCCACTCCTAAATACACAATCCTCTCGGGCCTCTGCATTATCCCCATATCGCAGCTCACCCCTATTCCCTCTGCCCTTGCCTTCGTGTAGCTGACCATCAACGCAGAGCCCATCAATAAAAAAACAAGGTAGGCGAAAACGCCGTCCCTGAAGTAGCTCATTACACCAAGGAGCACCAGCACCTCGGCCGCTCTGTCTATACATGAATCAAAAAAAGCCCCGTGCTTTGTGGTTATTCCCTGCGCCCTTGCAACCCGGCCGTCCAGCATATCGAAATTAGAGCCCGCCACCAACACTACGCCCGCCCAGAAAATCCAGCCTACGTGAAACAACAACCCCGCAAGAGCCGATACTATGAGGGAGGAAACGGTGAGCACATTGGGGTGGACGTTGTGCTCTATCAAATAATCCTCCACCGGGCGCATGAGCAGTATCCAGCTCGACATAACGTCAGTTCCAAGCAGTTTGGATGACGGAGCGGCTTTTCCCCCTTTGGCCCTATCCACTACCTCTTTCGGCTCTGACATGCTAATCAATTCCAGTGTAATGAACAGATACTTTAACCGATACAAATAATAATGAGAACTCGGAATATGAAGGAAAACGGGGTATTTGACGGCCTCTCTTAGCTAAACTAAAGTGCTCGACTCAGCACCCCGTACAAGCTCAGCGCCCGATCAAGCGTTTTTCCAAACTCAGGAAGCCCTACGAGGATTGCACAACCTGGGGGGATAAAATCAATTCTAATTATTAATTGTAATGAATATATCTTTCACGCTGTCTTCGCTAGATTTTAAAACCTCGCCGTAGCGCTTCGCTTCACCCCGGCTTACAAACGTTCCTACCCTGACCCTGAACCAGGTGCCCTTGTCCGCTACGATGGCCTTCTTGGTGAATGCAGGATACCCCTTGGATTTCAGCAACCGCTCTACTCTCTTCGCCTCTTTTTCGTTGACAAAAGAGCCTACCTGCACCGTGTATTTCCCCCTGTCTCTAAGCCTCGGGGGAAGGGAAGCCACTTTAACTTCCTCAGGCTTTTTCAATAGAGCGACCTTCGGCTGCTGAGATTTGGTAACCTTCGGTTCTGGAGATCTTGTGGGGGGGCTTACGGGTTCAGTCACTTCTTCAACCTCAGGGCTCAAGAGCACTTCACTCTTAACCTCCTCCTCCCCGGAGCCGATCTCAATCTTGGGCTCGGGTTTTTCTTCAGGAATGCCCACTATGTGTGTTTCATCGCCCGCTTCTGGTTTTTGTTCCTCTGTGGGAGTTCTATCCGAGGCTCTTCTCTCTTGATCCCGCGGCTGCTTTTTAACTGAGGTGCCTTGAGCAAAAGACCGCTTTCCGGCTCCGCCGTTTTCGTCCTCCCCTCCAAGGTACTTGCTAAAATACACGCCCCCGGCGAATGCAAATACAAACACAATAACGAACCCAATAAACACCGACATAACGCTTCTGCCGCTGTTGCTGCTCATAGCTCACATCCTTTCCGGTATCGATACACCCAGCAAACCCAGACCGTTCCGGACAACCGCCCTGATGCACTCAGCAAAGAAAAGCCTTGTTTGACTAAGCGTGTGGTCATCACCGATTATTCTATTTTTATTGTAATAAACATGGAAATCCGATGCAATATCTTGTAAATAAAATACAATTTTATGGGGAGAAAGCAACTCGGCGCTCTCACGCAATGCATCGGGGAACATAAGCAGCTTCTTAGTTATCTCTATCTCAAGCGGTAGAGTGAGCAGCTCCAAATGATCCGGGGAAGGGGAAATCCCTGCGGCTTCAGCCTTCTTGAACACGCTCCTGATCCGTGCGTTGGCGTACTGAATATAGAACACGGGGTTTTCGGCGGACTCCCTTTTGGCCAGCTCCAGGTCAAAGTCCAAGTGGCTGTCGGTGCCCCGCATAAGGAGAAAAAAACGCGCCACATCACTGCCGACTTCTTCAACGACCTCGCTCATAGTAACATAGTTTCCCGCCCTCTTAGACATCTTTACTTCCACGCCGTCCCTCATAAGTCGTACGAACTGGATCAAAACAACCTCAAGCATCGAATCCTCAAAACCAAGCGCCTTGAGGGCGGATTTAAGCCTCTTAACGTGGCCGTGATGGTCTGCTCCCCATATGTTTATAAGCCTGAGCGCACCCCTGCCGAGCTTGTCCCCGTGATAGGCTATATCGTTGAGGAAATAGGTTCCTGTGCCGTCGCTCTTAACGAGAACCCAGTCCTGGGAGTCACCATACTCTGTGGCTCTGAACCACAGGGCGCCGTCTTTTTTGTATAACGCTCCGCGGTCTTCAAGCTCCCCGATTACCGACTTTACCTTTAGTGAAATACCATCCGCTCCGTCTCCTGAGTGAAGCTCGGCCTCTTCGCTGTACCAGTTGTCAAACCCTACTCCTAACTCTTCAAGCTCCCCCTTTATCTGCTCAAGCAGCGCTTGTTTCGCAAACCCCGCGCAATACCGAATCGAATCTTTTTCATCGCTCCCCTCCGAGAGGAGCTCGTCGCCTTTTATAGATCTTATCTCTCCGGCAATGGACTTTATATACTCGCCGTAGTAACCGTCCTGTGGCATACGGGCATCCAATCCGAAGGACTCCTTATAGCGCTCAAAAACCGAGCGCCCGAGCATATCCACCTGTCTCCCGGCGTCGTTGATGTAGTATTCCGTGGTCACGTCGTAACCCACCGCCCGGAGTATTCGGGCAAGCGCGTCCCCCACGGCGGCGTTTCTTGCATGACCCATGTGGAGTGCTCCTGTGGGATTTGCGCTCACGAACTCAAGCAGCACCTTTTCCCCCCGACCTGCGGTCGAGCGGCCGAAGCTTTCAGCTGAATTGTAGATGTCTGCCAGCTTCGATGTGATAACCGCTTCATGCACAAAGAAATTGATAAACCCTGGCCCCTTGATCTCTATGCTCTTGAATAGAGCCCTATGGTTTTGCGAGAGGTTGTCGATGATGATAGCGGCCACTTCCCGCGGGCTCTTTTGCAAAGGTCGGGCCAAGATCATGGCCACATTGGTGGAATAGTCCCCGAACTCTCTATTCTTTGGGATCTGGACCTCAACGAATAAGTTTTCGGGAACTGAAGATATATTTGATTTTCTTCTGACGCACTCTACCGCCTGGGCCACAGCGTTTTTTATTTCCGCTATCATGCTAAAAAGTTACATAAGACACGGGTAATTTCAATACTTATGGCGTTAATCCCGCGCTACTTTCCCCACGCTTATTCACCGGTAAAATCCATACCGTTAAGGTGGGTGACGTCGTTTATCAGCTCCACGGAAAACCTGCCATCCGAATAGCTGAGGTGGTTCTTACACGCCGCTTTCAGACTGAAACTGCCGAACTCCCGCAGGGGAAGCCCCAGTATCTTGCAAAGCAATGTGGCAATAACAAAGTGATGGGACACGACTACGACCGTCTCTCCATGGTGTTGATCGCTTATCCTTTGAATCACCCGGTACGCCCTGTTCTGTACTTCGCCCAGGGTCTCCCCGCCCGGCACTGTTACGAGCTCGGGGCTTTCCCTCCACCGATCGAGCAGCTCCCGGTGCTCCTGCTTTATCTTAACGAACGACAGGCCTTCAAAGCGGCCCTGATCCATTTCCCTGAGTGCCGGCTCGACAACAACATCGAGACCATGAAGCCCCGCAATGGCAGCCGCAGTCGTTACCGCACGCTTCAAGTCGCTTGAATATACCGCCGATACAGGCAGGTTCCGCAGGGACTCGGCGAGCAGAGTCGCCTGGCTCATACCCGCCCCGTTAAGCTCGATATCGGAGATGCCCTGGCACCTGCCGACCCTGTTCCATTCCGTCTCTCCGTGTCTTATAAGGAATAAATCCATAGTACGAGCGTTGTGTCCCTTAAATGGCAAATAAGCGGCTGGCAATTTGATTTCACAGGCTCTTGTTCGTAAATTTCACCACAATGCCACTTACCCTCGCCTCTTCCAGAAGCTCCGGGGGCGGCGTGGTCAAAGGAACGGCCTTGTAAATCGCCTGGATGCAGAACTGATCGAACGTGTGATTCCCGGACGAGCTCTTGACCGCAGCCCCGTTTACTCTCCCCCTCTCATCGATCCTAAAAATAACTTCCGCCCTGAGAGTGCCGTCGTTCGGGATAGATTTGGGTATCTCCCACCTCCGGCTTATCTCTTTGTACAATGTACCGCTGTACTCCCTAACGATTTGAACATAAGCAGAATATCCGCCGGGGCTTCCATATCCCGAACCGTTCCGAGCTCTGTAGCGCGTCGATACGACCCTCCTGTCACGAACGTTTTTTTGGATGTCCTTGATAACGGCCTTTTGCCTCTTTGTTCGCCTCTGGGTCTTCATATCCTCAAGAATTCTTTTTTTGGTCTTTTCGAACTCATTACTCTTCCTAGGCGCAGGGGAGGCCTTGGCCTTCAGGGTTTTGGGTGTCGGCTTGGGCGTTGTTTTGGCCGTTATTTTTTGGGCTACCTTCTTATCCGGCTTCTTCCGGGGTTTTTTAACCGGCTTTTTTCCCGTCGTTTCCTGTTTTTTCTTATCGACTTTCTTGATCGCCTTTTCGGTTTTTACCTTGTTAAGCGGCACGACGTCTCTTTTTACGGCTTCGGTCTTTACCGGTTCCGGCTTGGGCTTTTTCTGGGGCTTCTCCTTATCCTTTTTTATTTCCTTTTCAGGGGACGGCTCAGGGAGCTTCACCGCCCGATCCTGTTGCTCGGGCTTGACTTCCTCGGGCTGAGGCTTCGCTTTGGAGACAGGCTCGGGCGTCTCCGGCTCCGGCTTGTCGTCCCTTTTTTCTGGGGCAGGTTTGATTTTCGGCGGCGCCTGGGTCTTTACGCCCCCCGGACCGGGGTCGGAGAGTGAGGACAACGATACGAGCTCACCACTGATTATAACGGGCTCCCGGAGTTTTACTTCATCGCCTGCCCCCCATAGGAGCACAAGCAGAACCACCATCCCATGCACGTAAAGAGAAAATAATGTTCCGAAAAACCAGTTCTTAGTCCCCATCAGGTTTCCACCGCACTATCTCATTCACACTAATTCATTTTCGGGCGCCGGACTTTTTGCCGGCCGTCGTTCTTGCAGGCTCGGTGACAAGACCCAGCCTGTTTGCCCCCGCCTTCTGAGCCACGGCCATTACCTCTATCACACGGCCGTAAGGAACGCCGGAGTCGGCCCTGATATAAACGTAGTTGTCTTTGAGACTTTTGCCTCGAATCGATATCTCGCTCCGTATCCTCAGTCTCAAGTCTTTGAGGGACAGCTTTTCCTTTTCAATAAAGATATCGCCGTTGCTGTCAACGGTAATCACAAGCTTTTTCCCCCTCTCCGCAGCCGGCATCGGCCTGGACTCGGTTTTTGGAAGGTCTACATTGACGCCGTGGTAAAGGATAGGCGCCGTCACCATGAATATTACAAGGAGCACGAGCATCACATCGACAAACGGGGTAACGTTTATCTCCGACATCAACGAGCGTGTTTTGCTGGAGTCACCAAATCCCATAATCCGAGCCCCTATATGGTTTTAAAATACCTCTCTACAATGTTTAGAAATTCTGCCGAGAAGCTCTCCATATTAATCTCAATCCTTCTCACTCTATTTATCAAATAATTGTACGCGACAACGGCCGGAATAGCAGCAGCCAGTCCAACTGCGGTAGCCACCAGGGCCTCGGCTATGCCCGGTGCGACGGCCTGAAGGGTAGACACTCCCGTTTTGGTCGCAAGCCCTATGAAAGACGTCATAATTCCCCATACGGTGCCGAAAAGCCCGATAAAGGGGGCGGTGCTCCCCGTGGTAGCAAGAAATATAAGGTACCCTTCAAGCCTCGAGACCTCCGTGGACATGGTTTTTTTCAGCACCCTCTCAACAAGCTCTACAACGCCAAGCTCGGTGGAGACGGCTTCGGGGTCTTCCTTTAATTCCATAGCCTGAAGCCCGGATTGGGGGCTGGACTTCCTTATCCTCAAAAGCTCGGTGTAACCGGCGCGGAAAAGCTCTGCCGACGGCCCTTTTATGTTGCGTGTAGCGACGTAGAGGTTTCCGAAGTTTGCGCTGCTCTGGTAAAGGTTGAGGAACTTCTCCGACTCGCCGGCGGCGCTCCTTAGTATTAACAGCTTGCTGAATATAATAATCCACGACATCACGGACATGAACCCAAGCAGTACCAGCACAAACTTTACCACCGGGCCTGCGTTAGTGATCAGGACAACGACATTTATCTGTTCCAGCCCTGCCGCTCCTACGCTATTCTGGGCGAGTATTAAGCCAAGTATAATCCCTTGAGACATGTTAGAGTTCCTTTGAGAGTATTATCTATTAGAACCCCGGCTTGAGAGAAAAGGTTATCGAAGAAAGCGAGGGCAAAAACCAAACGGTATTAATATGCACGAAATACCCTTAAAATCAAATGGTTCTTTCTCGTGGAGCACCGTATCTAATTTCCTTTTTTTCAAAAGGGGAAACACACCGCAGCCAGATGTCACTGCGGGAGAGGAACCACCTAAATCTCCCTGTATCTCCTCCCCTTCCACACCACTCCGCCGCCCGTAACTACCCGGTAAGCAGAGGTTAAAAGAATCGCCACAAACACAGCGGTTCCCAAGGGGAAAGAAAACGCATACGGCCATGGTATATCGAGCCTCCTTGCGCCCCGCCACGAGATAAAAACATTAAGCGCAACGAGCCACAAGGCTTCGGTTAACTGAAGCCACTCGACGACACCCCCGCCCCGGTACAGCATCACAGAGGACTTCGCCAAAATAACCGGGGGTAAAATTCCCCAGGCCGAAACCATTACCAGCCCCATGATAAACAGCAGCCAGTCCCCGTTGATCCCGGGGAAGACATTTTTTGTCCACCCCTCCCAAATCTCTGAGAAACATGTGTACATCCGGGTGCTGATCAGGTTCCCGCCACCTGCAATTCCAAGCCTGTAACCACTGCGCTTAACCAGAGCGGCAAGCTCGAAATCCTCCACGATTTTGCCCTTTACCGCCTCATGGCCTCCTACCGCCTCGTACACTTCCCTGGGAATGAGGATGAACTGACCGCAAGCCAAATACACATCGCACGCCGGGTCGTTCACTTTTTCGTGAGGGTAGGCGTTGAAAATGACCCCGAACACAAGGGGCTGTATCACACGCTCCCAGAAGCTGATGACCTCCTGGTAGGGGAACAGCGAGAGCATGTCCAGGCCGTTGTTCTTCATATAGACAACGGCGGACTTAAGCATTTCCGGCCGGGAGTGTGTGTCTGCGTCGATAAACAGAAGGAGGCCGCCTCCTGAGACTTCTACACCCTGAGTGAGCGCCCAGCTTTTCCCAATCCACCCCTCCGGCCTTTCGGTACCTTTTACTATGCGAAGGTTGCGGTGCCCGCTCTCAAACCCCTTCAATATACTCGTAGTGCCGTCTGTGGACATGTCGTCAACGACTATTACCTCGAACTCAGGGTAGTCCTGTGCCAGGAGCCCCTCCAAACAGCGCGCCGCGTTCTTCTCTTCATTGCGCATGGGTACGATGATCGAGATTACCTCCTTAAAATCAAGCCCGGAGGTCTCGATCCCGACCTCTGGGAAAGCCTTAAACCTCCTCTGTCCCTTCAAGAGGAAAAGAGTAAGGAATACTGTAAATATAGTAAGGATGAAAAGAATAACCATTTAGACCCGTCTAAAACTTCACATAACGTGAGGCAGTTCAAAAATTAAATAATACCTGCAAATTACCCACAATTTGATATACTATGTGTGACGGAATTTAGGACGGCTATTTATTTTAGTCTGTAAATAACCAACGGGAGAAAGTTTTGGGCAGAGACCTCAAAGACAAAGTGGCAATTATCACAGGCGCCTCCAGCGGCATAGGCTTAGAAACCGCGCTTGAATTCGCCAAGAAGGGCGTCAAGACGGTGCTTGCGGCAAGGCGCGAGGACAGGCTGAACGAGGCGGCTGAACGGGTCAAGACGCTCGGCTCCGAAGCGCTGGTGGTTAAAACCGACGTCTCCCGCTGGTCTCAGGTACAGCGCATGGTAAAGCAGAGCATCGAGCGCTTCGGCCGTGTTGATATAATGGTAAACAACGCCGGGTACGGACTGCTCGCCACAATCGAGGACACGACGTATCAGGAGATGAAGGACATCTTCGACGTCAACTTCATGGGGACGTTTTACGCCACAAACGCCGTACTCCCGCACATGAAAAAACAGGGGAGCGGCCACATTATCAACATCTCCTCCGTGGCCGGGGCGCGGGGGATGCCGCTTCTCGGGGCATACTCCGTCACGAAGTTCGGGCAGAAGGCCCTCACCGAAGCCCTCAGAGTCGAGCTCGCCGGCACGGGAATAGACGTAAGCGTAGTATGTCCGGTGTTTATCGAATCCGAATTTTTCAAATCCGTAATTAACAAGACAAACAGGCAAATGGACGCCCCCAAGTGGCTTACGCAATCCTCTAACAAGGTGGCCCGCTCAATAGTAAAATGCGCCGAGAACCCAAAGCCCGAGGTGCTCCCCTACCCCATGGCGCGCATCTTTATCGCCCTCAACGCCATCTGGCCGGGCTTTATTGATTTTTTGCTCCGAAAAAACTATAAGTCATTTACCAAAGACAAAGAGACCACCCAGCCCGGAGATGAAAAGTGAGCAGATATATCCTCTCTGCGCTTGCAATATCGGTACTCTGCGCTTTCTTTGCGCAGGATACCCAATCAGCCGCCGATATAGACCGTAAAAAGATTGTGTACGAGGAGAGCTACTACGTTGTGAAGCCTGAGAACAAGGAGAAGTTCGTAGAGATTTTCAAAACCAGGCTCATCCCATTCTGGAACGAGATGCAGAAGATGGGGATTATCGTGGGGGAATACAAGCTGTTCTCACAGCGCCTGCACACCCTCAAGCCCCACTGGACATACAAGACGCGGGTCAGGTTCAAGAACTACCAGGCAGTAGAAAAGTGGCTTGAGATAAAGGACGAGGTTTACAACAAGATGTTTCCCGGCGAGGGTGGATACAAAGGCCCCCGGAAACAGATTGACCTCATCACCGAAAGCCACTGGGATGAATTTATGAGGGAAGTGGATATGGGGAGGTGAGTATACTGCTCCCCTTTAAAGACAAGCAATTGTTAAGATAGTATCTTCACATGCTCTTCGTTAGCCATATTCGCTTTAACTTAAGTTTAAGACATCACTCCTTAAAAAGCTCCGGCTGCCGGATGGGAGGAGGGTAGCCGAGGTGGGAGTATGCTAGGGGGGTAACGGTTCTGCCGCGCGGGGTTTTGATGAGGAACCCCTCGCGTATCAAAAACGGCTCGTAGACGTCCTCAATGGTGTCCTTTTCTTCGCTCACGGTGGCCGCAATAGTCTCAATGCCCACGGGGCCGCCGTTGTACTTCTCGATGATGTTGGCCAGAATCGCCCTGTCCAGGTTGTCGAGGCCGCTTGCGTCCACTTCGAGCAGCTCGAGGGCGTCGTTCGCCACCTCGGTGCTGATGACCCCGTCGGCCTTCACCTCCGCATAGTCCCTCGTACGCTTGAGCAGCCTGTTGGCGACCCTCGCCGTGCCCCGCGAGCAGCGCGCGAGGGCGACTGCGCCGTCATCGGTCACCTCAATCCCCAGAATGCCCGCCGAGCGCAGTATGATGGCCTTGAGCTCATCGGGGCTGTAGTAGTCGAGCCTCAGGTCTACGCCGAAGCGGGAGCGAAGGGGCGAGGTGAGCAGGCCGGTGCGCGTGGTGGCTCCGATGAGTGTGAACCTGTTCAGCTTGACCTTCATCGAGCGGGCGGTGGGGCCCTCACCTATCATGATGTCTATCTTATACTCCTCCATGGCGGAGTAGAGGTACTCCTCCATCGTGCGGTTGAGGCGGTGAATCTCGTCTATGAACAGCACGTCCCTCTCATCGAGGTGGGTGAGGATCGAGGCGAGGTCCGCGACCCGCTCGAGAATGGGGCCGGAGGTGGCGTGTATCTTTACTTCGAGCTCGTTCGCCACGATGTGCGAAAGGGTGGTCTTGCCGAGTCCGGGGGGGCCGTAGAGGAGCACGTGGTCGAGCGCCTCCGACCTCTTCTTTGCGGCCTCCATGAATATCCCTATCTTTTCCTTGACCTTGCTCTGGCCGAGGTACTCGTCCAGGCGCCTTGGCCTGAGATTGGCGTCGAGTAATGAGTCCTCTTCACTAGGGATTGGGTTAACGACTCTATCTTCAGTCACGACAATATTTATAACATATCGTGTGGGTTAGTTCGACCTGGCCGGGTGCCCGGCCACAACATGTAAATAAGCGCTTTGCGTCTCAGGTCATACGTTCCTCATTATCTTGAGCGACTCCCTGAGCGCCGTTTCCAAATCAGCGCCGCTTGAGCTTACACGCTCTATCTCGTCGATGCGCCTGTCTACCTCGGCCCTCTTGTAGCCCAGGTTAAGGAGGGCGGACACGACGTCTTCGACGATTCCCCTCCGGCCACCGGCTTCCCCGGCATGCTCAAGCAAGGGCACCTTGTCCTTAAGCTCCGTAATCAGCCGCGCGGCGGTCTTCGGGCCTATACCCGGGACTTTTTTCTTCCTCAGCTCGCCTGACGTTATGGCTGAGACCAGGTCGCGGGGAGAGATGTTCGAGAGGATGTTGGTCGCAGCCTTCGGCCCGATGCCCGAGACGCCAATCAAGAGGTTGAAAAGCTCCCTCTCTTCGTCGGTGAGGAAACCGAAAAGCTCGATGGAGCCGTCTTTCATGTGCGTATGGATTTTTAGCTCCGTCAACGTTCCCTTGCCGCCCAAGCGGTAGTAGGTAGAAAGCGGCACAGTGACCCCGTACCCGACGCCACTCACATCTATCACCACGACGCCGAGGGATTTATCCGCTATGGTTCCTTTAAGAAGGGAAATCATTTGCCCTGAACCGGCGCCTCCTTCCACGAGAGCGTATCGTGTGTCCGCCGAGGAGGTTTTTTGTCTCCTGCATGTGGATGTGGCAAACCGCTATCGCTACTGCATCCGAGGCGTCTGTCTTTTCCCAACCCTCCCGGTTGAACAAGATAGTGAGGATCTTCCCGACCTCGGTCTTATTGGCCCTGCCCTTTCCGGTTACGGCGAGCTTGACCTGGGTGGGAGCGTATTCGTAAACGGGAAGCTCGAACATAGCAGCCGCCAGTATGGCCACCCCTCTTGCCTCTCCAAGCTTAAGGGAGCTTCGGGCGTTGCGGGCAAAAAACACATTCTCTATGGACATACAGGTAGGCCGGGAGCGCTCTATCACGACTCTCAGGCCATCGAATATGGTCTTAAGTTTTGGCGGGAGCAAAAGGGCGCGGGGAACGTCTATGGTACCGCTTTCAATATGTACGAGGCCGTCCCCCGTATCTTCTATAATGCCGTAACCGCACACCACAGAGCCCGGGTCGACTCCGAGTACCCTAATTCCTGCTATCCTTGGGCCTCCAGCATTTCAAAAATCTCGTCGGGAATGTCGAAATTGGAATAAACGTTCTGAACGTCGTCGCTGTCGTCAAGGGCTTCCATGAGCTTGAGCATCTGCTCGGCTTCCTTGCCCTCTACCTTCGTGGTGTTCTTGGGTATCATGGTCACTTCCGAAAAGGAGGGCTTAAAGCCGGCTTCTTCGATTGAGTTCTTAACAGCGTCGAAATTGCCGGGGTCGGTTATGACCTCAATCTCATCCCCTTCGGTCTTGACGTCATCTGCCCCGGCTTCGAGGGCCGCCTCGAAGAGCTGGTCCTCATCGGTGCTCTCTTTATCGAATGCAATCTTCCCCTTCATCTCAAACATCCATGCGACACAGCCGCTCTCTCCGAGGTTCCCGCCGAATTTCGTAAATATGCGCCTCACCTCTGAGACGGTGCGGTTCCTATTATCGGTAAGTATCCTCACGAGCACCGCGCTTCCGCCGGGGCCGTATCCCTCGTAGGTAATTTCCTGGAAATCATCGGCTCCTATCTCGCCCGTTCCGCGCTTAATCGCACGCTCGATCGTATCGTTAGGCATGTTATTGTTCTTGGCGTTGGTTATAGCAGCCCTCAAAGCGGGGTTCGTTTCCGGGTCTCCCCCGTCCTTCCTGGCGGCGACGTTGAGCTCGCGGATTATCTTCGTAAAAATTTTCCCCCTCTTAGCGTCAACGGCCGCCTTGCGGTGCTTTATATTAGACCATTTAGAATGACCAGACATATTAAATTCACCTCTTAACAGTTATTGACCTTTTCTAAGAATAGCAGTTGGATAAAGTAATGTAAAGATACTTATTCCATGCTTATATTCATACCCTCTTGTTTGGCGAATATAGGATCATTCAACTCTCACAGCCTCGACGCTGAGGGGCTGAAAACCCGGTATCGCGGTAGATATTTCCGCAATGGGCGCGCCCGAGTTTATGCTCTTTACCGTATGGACGCCGGAGGGTGGTATTACTACCTGGCCGCGTACTGCGTTAAATGAAAACCTAACCGACTCCCCATCGCTCAGACCGTATACTTTTGCCTTTATTTTAGAAGGCTTTCCCACATTAACGTCATCTACGAAAACGTCGTATCCCCAGGCGCTGATGGTACCGCTTTGGATGCTGCCGTCGGGCTTTTTTATGCTGATCCTGGCCGTCCCCTGCTTGCCCAATACATCCGGGGTAGGCAGCTCGGAAAACTCAAACGCAATCTCGTCCCCGCTAACGGCAATTATCTCGCCGGATATGAGTCGGCTGCGCTTGCGCTCCAGCACTGCTATCTCCATTCCGGCAGGGTGTGCTATGGGCCCCGAAGATATCACCAGCGTGGAGGCCAAGCCGCCGAACTTGATCACTAAATCGCCGAGAGCCCTTAACGCACCGCTTCGCTCGGCGCCGGCCGAACCCTGTGCTTGAAAAGTCACCTTTATAGTGCCCCATCGCCCGGTAACAACCAATCCCTCCGGCGGGGCTCCTGTCTTTGGAACCGTAATCTTTGCCCAGTCCCCTCCGGTGCTATCCACCTTTTTCTCTACCTTAAGGGCTTTGGCATCACGGGCCGATATGGGCCTTGCGACCACGGACGGCCCCGTCAGGTCAAGGTTAACCAAAATTTCGCCTTCGAGGGAGCTAAACATCACCTCATAGTACCTCGGCACAGTCTGAGCGGGGGCGCCGTGCCGGCTTTTGCCTACACCGTCGTCACCCTTAGCCCAGGGAATGAACAGCAGGCCCGCAGTTAAGACCAAGCCGGTCAAACAGAGACGGAATACACCTTTCGAAAAAACGGACGCAATCAACGCTGTTCTCATCTTGGCCTCACGTTAATTAGATAAATGCGCTAACACTCCGAACATTTATAAACATTGTCTCTTGACTTCGCTCCGGGGGTAATGTATTTATTATCTACCGGGATTTGATATTAAATCAATTTTCCTTTCAAGTAAAACTACTCTTGACAAATTGTTTAATTAAGTGGCATAATATATCTACTTAACATTTTTGGTTCTGACCTGTAGAACTCAAGAATCTTCCCCAAATCATAGCTGACAGTACATACGTAAACTAAGAACCGGGTATTCATGGCAAAAGCATCTAAAGCAATAACCAATGCTGAAGAAGTGGTTAGCGGAGAGAATGTATTGCTTGACCTTAACGAGTTACGCGATAGGCGCCCTCAAGAACTTATCA
This sequence comes from Candidatus Dadabacteria bacterium, assembly GCA_022564935.1. Taxonomy (GTDB): domain Bacteria; phylum Desulfobacterota_D; class UBA1144; order Nemesobacterales; family JADFKM01; genus JADFKM01. The sequence continues at coordinate 3,355 of JADFKM010000045.1, read as the reverse complement.
ATATAGCGCATGAGCTTAAACTCGAAGACACCAGCCGAATGACCAAGCAGGATTTGATCTATTCGATCCTCAAGTCCCAGAGCGAAAAGGAGGGTGTCATCTTCGCCTCCGGCGTGCTCGAAATCCTGGCTGAAGGGTACGGTTTTCTGAGGTCTCCAAAATACAGCTATCTTCCCGGCCCCGATGACATTTACGTCTCTAAATCGCAGATCCGCTCCTTCAATCTAAAAACCGGGGACACCATAGGCGGGCAGGTGCGCCTACCGCGAGAAGGCGAAAAGAACCTCGCACTCCTAAAAATAGAGGAAGTGAACTCCGATCCCCCCGAAAGCTGCAGGGACAGGGTACTGTTCGAAAGCCTGACACCACTTCACCCGGAAGAAAAATTCGATCTTGAGTACCAACTAGACGAATTTTGCACGCGGGTTATGGATATGTTCACACCCTTGGGCAAGGGACAGAGGGCGCTCATAGTGGCGCAGCCGAGGACGGGAAAAACAATCCTGCTCCAAAGGATTGCAAACGCGATAACGAAAAACCACCCCGATGTGGAGCTTATCGTGCTCCTGATCGACGAAAGACCGGAAGAAGTGACCGATATGCAGAGGTCGGTAAAGGGCGAAGTGGTGAGTTCTACATTCGACGAGCCACCTCAGAGACATATTCAGGTGACTGAAATGGTGCTTGAACGAGCAAAAAGGCTCACCGAGCACGGAAAGGACGTGGTTATCCTGCTCGACAGCTTAACCAGGCTTGCCAGGGCGAGCAACACCGTAACCCCCTCAAGCGGCAGGGTGCTATCGGGCGGAATGGAGGCAACCGCTCTCCAGAGGCCCAAGAGGTTCTTCGGCGCCGCCAGGAACACCGAAGAAGGCGGCAGCCTGACCATCATAGCCACCGCTCTTATCGATACCGGAAGCAGAATGGACGAGGTTATATTCGAGGAGTTCAAGGGCACGGGGAATATGGAAGTCTACCTTGACAGGAGGCTTGCGGATAAGAGAGTGTTTCCCGCAATCGACCTCCAGCGCTCAGGCACGAGGAAAGAAGAGCTTCTGCTCCCTAAAGAAACGCTCAACAGAGTGTGGCTGCTCAGAAAGGTGCTCAGCCCGATGAATACCGTAGAGGCGATGGAGTTCCTGCTCGATAAGATGGAGGGCACCAAGTCAAACCAAGAGTTCATAAGCATGATGAACCAGTAAGGCCTGATTGCCTTACCCGAGTCCTCCCCTCAAATATTTTTTTACACACCAGGCACAGGACAAATCGAGCATTCCAATAGAAATCCGTCCAGCCGGCAAATCTGCGGCTGTTACAGATGCCTCCCCCTGCTGAAACGCGCGGGAGAAATGCCTTTAAACCCTTACGAATGCTCTATCTATATGGTGGAATAACAGGGAAGAAGTACAGTCCGCCTACCTTGAAAACAGCTCCATAACCCTCCTGAGACCTTCGATGAGCTTATCTACTTCCTCTTTAGTATTGTAAATATAAAAGCTCGCCCTCACGGCATTCTCAATACCCATACGGGTCATAAGCGGCTGCGTGCAGTGGTGCCCCGAGCGCACGGCTATACCGCGCTCATCCAGATAACCGGCGACGTCATGGGGATGTACGTCCTCGACGTTAAACGAAATAACCCCGACGCGCCGCCCTTTGCCGGGGCCGTAAAGCTTCACCCAGGGGAGCTCGGACAGCCTACCCAGGGCGTAGTCGAGAAGTTCGGTCTCGTGTGCAGCAACCTGGTTCATGTCCAGACCCGACAGGTAGTCGATGGCCGCTCCAAGCCCTATCCCTCCGGCCACATTGGGAGTTCCGGCTTCAAACTTCCACGGGAGCTCATTCCAGGTAGCCCCTTCCGTGGTCACGGTCTCTATCATATCCCCGCCGTAGAGAAAAGGCCTCATCTCACGGAGAAGCTCCTCCCTGGCGTAAAGAAACCCAATCCCGGTAGGCCCAAGCATTTTATGTCCGGAAGCGACGAGAAAATCGCAGCCAAGCTCCACCACATCCACGGGGAAATGCGGCACGGATTGAGCCGCATCCACCAGCACCTTGGCGCCCACCTTCTTCGCCTCTTTTACAATCTCTCCTACCGGATTCACAACCCCAAGGACGTTCGAGGCGTGAACTACCCCGACCAGTTTTGTCCTCTCGGTAAGCATTTCCGGAAGCTCATCAAGCCTTAGAGCGCCCTCGTCATCCACGTCGAGAAATTTAAGCACGATACCCTTTTCATCCCTCAGCATCTGCCATGGGACAATGTCGGAGTGATGCTCCATAATCGTTATAAGAATTTCATCTCCAGCGCTTAGGTTGTGAAACGCCCAAGCGTAGGCAACTAGGTTGATTGACTCGGTGGCGTTCCTTGTAAAAACGACCTCCCTCCAGTTGCGAGCGCCGATAAAATCAGCCACTTTCTTGTGCGCCTGCTCATACATAACGGTGGCCTCATAACTCAGGGTGTGGACTGCCCTATGAATATTTGCGTTGTGCTCTTCGTAAAAATCCTTTATAGAGTCGATAACGGACTGTGGCTTTTGAGACGTAGCGGCGTTATCGAAATACACGAGCGGCGCTCCATTTACAAGACGGCTGCAAATGGGGAAATCATTCCTCACTTCGTTGGGGTCAAGTTTTTTCTTGCTCAGCCGGACTTCGGGCATATTCATTTTTTTTCAATCTCTAAAAAGAGCCGTTCACGATCCTCTCCGGCGGTGCAGAAGCTGTTCGAAAAGCTCTGTATTCAGGGGAAACCAGGTTTGTTATCAATTACGACCAGCTCATCACGATACCGGACGTTTTCTCGACCTATTTGCTTCAGCACCCGGTCCATCTGGTCCTTGATGAATCCCATCGTATGAAGGGTGGTTTGAATGTGAAGCGGGGCGTTGTTCTTTTGAACGCAGCCACGCTTCCAGCAAGACGGGATATATTGAGCGGTACACCAATGCCGCAAGCTCCAAGCGATATGCAATCGCAGCTTGATTTTCTGTGGCCCGGATCAGGTCTGGGACTCCGAATTGCGGCCGGAAGCACTCCTCGTAGTGTGATTGGAAACCTTTATGTTCGGACAACCAAGGCCGACCTCGGCTTGCCACCGGTCAAAAGACATTTCCTGCCAGTCGAAATGGGTAAGGGCCAAACTGCTCTCTATGCGATTGTCCGAAGCGAAGCCTTGCGCGATCTAAGCTCTCTGCGATCCGGAAGTGGCTGGAGGCCGCCGGCGGCAATGGCCACAGAACCGGAAAGGATCCTGGAGGTAATAGTCTCAGTAGCGGTAGCCGTAAGCAATACATCGCCTGCTGCCGTGATTGTAGAATTAGTGACATAAGCCCTTACCTGGGCCGCATCT
>JADFKM010000088.1 GCA_022564935.1 Candidatus Dadabacteria bacterium | reverse complement strand
GACCGCCGGGCAGAGAATGTCTCATGTGATGGGGGTGTTAAAGGAGAGCGAAGCGCCGCCGGGGGAGACTGAGGAGCAAAACAGGGGGGGGTCATGAGGGTCATGACATCCACGCTTATTGCCCCCTACCTGGGAGTGGGCGCAAAGTTCCGATAGCGTAGGGTATAACCCACGTTCTAGAAAATGTGGGCAACCCATTTTATAACGTATGAATGAATGGGGCTTGCATGAGTTGAACGGTAAAAAGAGCACTTAACCCTGTTTTCTTCCCCTCAGGACTCGGGTTGCTCCTCTTCGGGTTTTATTGGGGCCTTTTCTTTTTTGACGTACGTGGTTCTCTCTTTTATCCTGCTCCGTTTCTTGGAAAGTCCCCTTAAGTAATACAGCTTGGCCCTTCTCACTTTCCCCCTTTTCGTTACCCTTATCTTGTCTATCAGGGGTGTATGCAGTGGGAAGATCCTCTCGATCCCGATCCCGTACGATACCTTTCGGACAGTAAATGTTTCCCTTGAGCTCCCGCCCTTTCTTGCAATGACTACGCCTTCGAAGACCTGAACCCTTTCCCTTTCGCCTTCTTTTATCTTATAGTGAACCGCCACCGAGTCGCCGGGGCGAAATTCGGGAAGGTCGGTTCTCATCCAACCTTGCTCTAGTTCTTTTATAACGTTCATTGAGTTACTCCCTTGAGGAACTGAATTTATTGCCGGAGAAGCCTGTCGAGTATGATGGCGGCAGCGCTTCTGACCGATAAGTGGTTGTAGGAGGTTTGTCCGTGTACGGGCTTAAGGACAAAGTCGGACTGTGATATCACTTCTTCCGCAATGCCCGAGCCTGTCCCGAAGATTATTAAATACGGAGCGTCTCCGCTGCTCATCGTTTCTTTTAGCTCGGCGTATCCGGTGGTGTTCGCCCTAATTCCGGCATCCGTTGCCACAGTTTTCGGCCTCATTCCTTCTATTGCTTCAATCCTGTCCATTGCTTCATCAAGTGTGTTCGTTATGCGCACAAGCTCTAAGGCCTCGTGCCTGGATGGGTTGTGCGCTCGTCCCGGCCCTTCCTTCCAGTGCCTTAGCACTCTAGCTACAAGTGACCTTTGCTCTTCGATGGGATGGATGAGGTAAAAACCCTTCACCCCGTATGTACGAGCGGCTCGTGAAATATCGTGAACATCAAGGTTCGTGAAAGCCGTGGTTATAACTTTAAAATCTTTATTGTATACGGGATAGTGCACCAGTGCAATATATAATTTGAATTTATTCGTGTGCCCCTTTTTTAGCTCACCGAGGTAAATTGAGTCATCGACGCTCAAGTCCGCTCTGTCCAGTAGCTCGGGACGTCTCAAATAGGTTCTCTCAATGCTTTCCCTCCGCTTCCACCGCTCAATTTCTCCGTGGTTTCCGGATAGTAGAATGCCAGGTACGCCGAGTCCTTCGTATTCCTCGGGCCTGGTGTATTGTTGGTGTTCGAGGAGGTAGTTATTGAATGAATCGTCATAGGGGGAGGTTTCGTTACCAAGCACCCCCGGCACGTATCTTGAAACGGCGTCGACGATAGCGCACGCAGCGTATTCCCCACCGGAGAGGATGTAATCTCCCACGGAGATTTCTCTATCCACATGCAGCTTTCTAACCCTCTCGTCTACACCTTCGTATCTCCCGCATATGATTACGAGCTGGTCGTAGCCGGTAAGCTCCCTCACGATCTTATCTGTGAGGACTTCCCCCTGCGGGGTGGTTAGTATTACAAGGGATTTGACTCCGCCGAGCTTTGCAGCCTGTATAGCTTTTCCCAGCGGCTCCGGTTTAAACACCATGCCGCTTCCGCCGCCGTAGGGCTTGTCGTCTACGCTGCGGTGCTTATCGGTCGCGTAACTTCTAATGTCGTGGGTGTTTATCTCGATTACCCCCCTCTCGACGGCCTTTTTTAGGATTCCGCCCTCAAAGGGAGAGTCGAAAAATTCCGGGAAGATAGTGAGTATGTCGTATCTCATCTTGAGATTTCAGGGGGTGGGGAGCTGCCGTTTTTCTTATTAAAGCGGGTTAATCCGGGTTAATCTAAGAGCCCTTCGGGAGGGTCGATTATTATTCTTTCAGCGTCTGTGTTGATGTCTTTGACAATGGTCTCAACCATCGGCACTAAAAACTCTTTATCGCCGTTTTTGACAACAAGGAGGGTGTGGGAAGAGCCGTCAATCAGGTTGTCAACACTGCCCAGGTACCTGTCTCCCTCGTCAAAAACCCTGAGCCCTTTTAATTGAAACCAGTAGTACTCATCCTCTTCCGTTTCTTCGAGCTGCGATATTTCTACATAGATTATCGAGCCCCTGAGCCTTTCTGCGTCCTGTTTCGTGTCTACGCCCTCGAGCTTAATAATAGCCGAGTCGGGAAGAATGGTTTTACCGGTTATCCTGTATTCCCTTTTCTCCTCTTTTGTTATGGTTTTAATGTATAGCTTATCGATGTAAGGAAGGTTAGAGGTGTCGCGGCTGAAAGGAATAATCCCTAGCTCTCCATGCAGTCCATGGGCTCGTAAGACCTTTCCGTATTCTAGGTATTCCGGGACTTCCATTTTTCGGGCTTTTTAACTACCCCCAGCTGGCTTCGGTAATTCATTACTCGAGAATTTCTAGCACGGCGCGTTTCCTCATCTTTGCAGCGGCCGCGTTCAGAATAGTCCTGATCGCTTTTGCCGTTTTGCCCTGCTTGCCGATAATCTTGCCCAAGTCTTCTTGCGCCACTTTGAGTTCTAGTACGGCCGTTTGTTCGCCGGTTATCTCTTTGACCACTACTTTGTCGGGATTATCCACAAGTGACTTTGCTATAAAACTCACCAGGTCTTGTAGCATATTCATTATGACTACACCTCCTCGTATGTGTCCGTATCGATCCAAGTCGAATTATCGGCGGTATTCAGTACTGTACTGTAGCCCTACTCGAGTGTTGAGAGCAGCTTCTGCACCCTGTTCGTGGTTTTAGCTCCATTGGCTTTCCACCTCTTCACTCCTTCGATGTCAACTTGCAGTGTATGTGGTTTGGTGCGGGGGTCGTAGTGTCCAAGGATTTCCAGGAACTTCCCATCTCTGGGCGCGCGCACATCAGCGGCAACTATTCTGTAGAAGGGCCTTTTTTTCGATCCTATTCTCGTCAGCCTTATCTTAACCAAGTTCTATAGCTCCTCCTCGTGGTTGGGTTTCTTAACATTTTGCGAATCGGCTTTATTATTCCGGTATTTTACATAAACCTCATCATCCTCTTCGCCATCTTTCCAAACTTGCCCATGTTTTTCATCATATTCCTCATTTGCATGTAGTTCTTTACAACGCGGTTTACATCCTGGACTTTTGTGCCGCTCCCCGTAGCTATTCTCTTGCGCCTGCTGCCGTTCAGTATGGTGTGGTTTCTCCTCTCTTTCTGTGTCATCGAATCGATGATGGCGATGGTCTTTCTTATCTCCTTTTCCGCCATATCGAGGGCTTTGGGGTTATTGGCTACCTGCTTCATACCCGGTATCATGGAGGCCATGTTTTCAATCGAGCCCATTTTGTTAATTGCGATCATAGAATCCTTAAAGTCAAGTAGTGAAAAGTCCTTCTTGAGGATTCTCTGGGCCATCTCTTCGGCCTTTTTCTCTTCGAAGACCGTCTGAGCTTTTTCGATAAACGTCATGACATCGCCCATCCCAAGGATCAGGGAAGCGATTCTGTCGGGATGGAAGACTTCCAGGGCGTCGAGCTTCTCGCCCGTGCCGAAAAACTTAATCGGCTTGCCCGTTACAGATTTGATCGAGAGGGCCGCTCCACCCCTTGCGTCGCCGTCCATCTTGGTGAGCACGACGCCGCTTATGTCGAGGGATTCGTTGAAGCTATGGGCGACGTTAACTGCGTCCTGACCCGTCATGGCGTCTGCGACGAGCAGTATCTCGTTCGGCTCTATGGAGCTCTTGATATCTCTTAGCTCCGCCATGAGCTCCTGGTCGATGTGGAGCCGGCCGGCGGTGTCGATGAGCATAACGTCAAACCCGCCGACCAAGGCCTCTTTCTGAGCCTCGAGGCAAATGTCCACAGGGCTCATGCCGGGCTGCGTGTCGAAGGTTTCGACCCCTATTTGCTCTCCAAGCACCTTCAGCTGTTCTATGGCTGCCGGACGGTAGATGTCGGCTGGGACGAGGAGGGGGCTGCGCTTGAGAGTTTCTTTGAGAGTCTTAGCTAGCTTGGCGGCGGAGGTGGTTTTACCCGAGCCCTGGAGGCCCACAATCATGATAGCCACGGGAGGCGAGGCCTTAAGGTCGAGCTCGACAGTCTCACTGCCCAGAACCTCGATAAGCTCTTCGTGTATGATCTTTACGAACTGCTGTCCGGGGGTTAGACTCCCGCTAACTTCCTGCCCGACCGCCCTTGATTTGACGGAGTCGATAAAGCCCTTCACGACCTTGAAGTTTACGTCCGCTTCCAGCAGGCTGAGGCGCACGTCCCGAATGGCTTCCTGAATGTTGGAATCGCTTAGCTTTCCGTACCCCCTTATTTTCTTGAGGGTAACGCCTAACTTGTTCGAAATGCCTTCAAACATGCTGTATATATATAAATTACGCTTTGATGTAAGGATAAACAACTAGCACATGCTATGGCTAATGTCAAATGAACTGCCGCTTGTTAAGGCCAATGAGAATGGGCAGATTTTTAACTGTTATAGGCCTTTATGAATTGTTGAAAAAGAGTTATACCACAATGAACTGGGTGTCGAATCAGGCTTAAAAGTGTAGACACACTACACGCAGAAGGGAAAGAGTGAGAATTTCAGTTCAAATCCGCCCAAAACAGCTATTGACTTGATATGCCTAATTTGATAAAAACGGG
>JADFKM010000006.1:29501-51874 GCA_022564935.1 Candidatus Dadabacteria bacterium | reverse complement strand
AAAGAAAGAGCGGCTTTTTTTGCCGGGCTGCTGTTTGCCCTCCACCCCATGCACACAGAATCCGTGGCGTGGGTCTCCGGCAGGACCGACGTTCTTGCAGGGCTGTTCTTCTTTCTGGCGTTTATCTTCCACGTCCTTCTTTCTACGAAGTCGCCCGTCAGATTCGTTCTTTTCCTGGTCTTGGGTGCCGTGGGTTACTCCCTTTCCTTGCTGTCAAAGGAAGTGGCCGTCGCTTTTCCGCTCTGTGTCATCTTCTACGATATAATAACGGGAAGGATTCGTCTGCCCAGCAGCCTTGCGGCCTATGCTGTTTATGCGGCTATTACCTTCGGCTACATCTACCTTCGCGGCAGGGGCTTTGTTAATGTCCCGGAGGTGAATGTAGCGCTTTCCCCCTCGGGTGACCTGTCTGCGGCGGCAGGGGCCGGCTCCGTCTACCTGGGAGCCGTTAAGACATTGCTGCCTACTTATTTCTACTACTCATACAAGCTTTTGTTCCCATTTGATTTCAACGCATTTATCGCCGCTGTGCCCGGAGACGCGCTGTATGTGATATCCTCCGGTTTTTTTATAGCCGTTGTGTTGCTAGCGGGGCTTTACGGGCTGATAAAAGGGAAAAAACCGGCCGCATTCGGTTTGTTCTGGACTTTTGCCACCCTGGGCCCCTCTGCCCTTATCGCAGTTTTTGCCCTGGCCTCCACACCCCTTGCAGAGAGGTATCTATATATTCCCTCAGCCGGGTACTGCCTGCTGCTGGCATATATCCTTACGGGTAGGAAGCTGCCGACCCCAAAAGCCGGGGCCGTAGCCGTCGGGCTGATTTCCATTTTATTTGCGACGTTTACCGTGGCGAGACAGTTTGACTGGCAGACCAATCTCGAACTGTGGGAAAACACCTCGAAGAAATCTTTTGCGAGCGCTCTCCCGCACGTAAACTATGGGTACGCCCTTCAAAAAAGCGGCAGGTACAAAGAGGCGATTTTTGAGTTTGAAGCTGCCCTGCATCCCGACATCGCGGATACTAAAACGGGCAGGGCTATAAGCGCCATCAATCTCGGCAATGTGTATATAGAATTGGGCAATTACGGCAGGGCCGAGCAATATTTTCAAAAAGCGCTCGGCTACGACCCGTTTAGCGGCCGGGCTTATTACCATCTCGGGCTTATTTCCTTCATCCGGGCGCAGCAAACCGGCGACCGTGCCTACTACGGGCAGGCTGCCCTTTATTTGCTCGAGTCTCTTAAGCGTCGCAGGAGCTACGGAAGGGCTCATCTGCTGCTTGCCAAAACATACCTCGAGAGCAGCAGGCTTGATAAAGCCCGGGAGCACGCGGAGAAGGCCCTGCGGAGCGGACTCGTGGGCGAACTAAAAGAAGAAGCGGAAGAAATCAGGAAAATAAACGATAAGGGCCGTTAACACTATCCATAAAAACACGCATAAAAACAGCCATTTGTCTGAGAGCAGGGCTTCCGTAGGGTCGCCGCTTTGTCGGCTCTGCACGAGGTAGAGATACCTGAGCACGCCGTAGCAGGCAAACGGCACGGTGAGGATAAACGACTTCGGCCCCCTGTCCACTGTGTACAGGGAGTAGGTGACAATGGATATTGTGGCGAAGATTCCCGTCGCCGAATCGAGGAAGCCCGTGGAGTAGTCCGAGAGAACTTTCCTGAAGTCCCCTGAGTTTTCAAGCGTGCTTAATTCATAGCGTCTTTTGCCGAATGCGAGCAGAAGGGAGAGGAGGAAGGTGGTTAGATAAAGCCAGCTCGAGATCTCTATCCCAGATGCATTACCGCCCGCGCCGATTCTAATTACAAAGCCCGAGCTTATACTGAAAGCGTCGAGTATAGGCACATGCTGGAGGTAAAGGGAGTAGAGAAGGGATATCGACAGGTACAGCAGTATCAGCAGGATAAACTGCAGACCGAGTGTAAGCGACAGGGCTAAGGAGAGGCAGAGCATGAGCGCAACGAGTACGAGGACGTGGGTCGTGCCGACCCTGCCCGAGGGTATGGGGCGGTGTTTCTTTTGTGGGTGGAGGCGGTCGGTTTTTATGTCGAACAGGTCATTGATCATATATCCGGAGGAAGATGCGAAAGAGAAAGCAAAAAACGCTACCGCCATATTAATGATGAGGTGTTTGTCGAAGAAAAGGACGGCTCCGAAAAAGGGAGGGGCCAAAATCAGCAGGTTCTTTGTCCATTGGTGGGGTCTGATTATGCGTACAAAATCGCTCGGGGATATGACCACTACGTAAATTCTACCCCTTTTCAAATCCATATCAATGAGTTTTAGGGACTACTTGTGTATATTAGTTTTATGGGCGGGGCAAACAGGAGTTTTCTAAACATAGCTCACAGGGGCGCGAGCGCCTATGAGCCGGAGAACACCGTCAAGGCTTTCCAAAGGGCAATCGAGATGGGCTGCGATATGGTGGAGCTTGATGTGAGGCGCTCAAAGGACGACCGATTGATAATAATGCATGACAGTACGGTCAACAGAACAACAAACGGCTATGGTTATGTGAGGCAAAAGACCCTGGAAGAGTTAAAAGAGCTTGATGCCGGAGGGGGTGAGAAAATCCCGACACTCCAGGAAGTGATGGATATCGCAAGCGGAAAAACCGGACTGGTTATAGAGCTTAAGGAAGAGGGGACGGAAAAAGCGGTTCTTGAGTTGATAAGGAAATATGACTGCGTGGATAAATCGTACGTAATATCTTTTAAGCGCGGCCTATTGAAAACCATAAAACAGCTCGAGCCCGAAATAAAGACGGGTCTTGTACTCTCTCTGGCTATAGGTGCGGTCTCAAGGGGCAGGGAGTGCGAGGCGGATGCAATCGGGCCGTACCATTTTTTCATTACTCCCGGACTCGTACGCAAGGCCGAGGAAAATGATATGGTGGTGCTTGCATGGACGGTGAACAGCCCCGGGAGGGCACAGAAGCTGCTTGACATGGGTGTGAGAGGCATAGTCACCGACATGCCGGATATGTTTTGAAGCGCCTGGATTACGAAGCTCCGGGTGCTTTGAATCTGTGTTTAATGCATTAGAATTATAAGCGATGAGATATTTCAGCCTGATAAAGTCGGACTTGGAAGCCGTTTTTGAAAGGGATTCCGCCGCGAGAAGCACCCTCGAGGTGATCTTCACCTACCCGGGGTTTCACGCCATAGCTTTTCACAGGGTGGCACACTGGTTTTGGGTTAAGGGGCTGAAGCTCCTGGGGAGAATAGTCTCCCATATCTCAAGGTTCTTAACCGGCATCGAGATCCATCCGGGAGCGAGCATCGGAAGGAACTTCTTCATCGACCACGGTATGGGCGTCGTTATAGGCGAAACTTCCGAGATCGGCGACAACGTTACTATCTACCACGGCGTTACCCTCGGTGGCACCAGCCACTCCAGGGGCAAGCGCCATCCCACTATAGGCGACGACGTGATAGTGGGGGCGGGGGCCAAGGTTCTGGGGCCTCTAACAATCGGGCACAATAGCAAAATCGGGGCAAATTCGGTGGTAATTGTCGATGTCCCTCCAAATTCCACGGTAGTAGGAATTCCGGGCAAGATAGTGCTTAAGGAGGAATTCCCCGTTTATCCTGGGCTAGAGCACAACAAGATACCCGACCCCGAAGAGCGCGTCATCCAGGCCCTGCTGGAGCGCGTAGGTGAGCTGGAGAGCAAGATCAATTCTCTAAAGACCGCGAAAAAAAAGAGCGGAAAGAAGGGGGCTCGGGAAACCCCGGTCCGCGTCGCAAAGGGAAGTTAATTTCGATAGTCTTGCGGTGTTAGCAGCAGACCAAGGGCTTGAGAGCCGCCTGCCTGAGCTACCTCTTGCGCACCATTCCTAATAGGACAGTCACTATTTCAAGCACCGTTAAGTTTATTCACTTTAATTAAAACTGTGTAGGTTACCTAAACATTTTTAACCCGATGGTGGTAATATTTCATAATTGAGGTGAACTTGCCGCAGTGGCTAGTGTATCTCTAGGGGGATTCCGCCGTTCTCCGGGAGCTGAAAAAGCTTCTTAGCTCCGTTAACATCTCACTTTCTAAGGAAGGTAATCAATACTTTATCAAATCCAGGTTTTTCAAGCGTTAGGGTTTAAGAGGCATGGATAGACTGTAAGTCCAATTAATTGAAATTATGTGAATCAGTTGGGGAAGGTAAAATAATTAGAGACATATCTCGATAACGGAGCATACAAACCCAGAAATGAGCATGGAAATAACAAGGACCTACCTGGACTACAACGCCACAACCCCCGTTGACCCCGCGGCGCTTGAAGCAATGGAGCCGGTCTTGACGGGGCAGTTCGGCAACCCGTCGAGCATACACTCCTTTGGGATGGAGGGAAAAGCACTTCTCGATGAGGCCAGAGCGCGTATCGCCGGTCTTGTCGGAGCCAAACCGGGTGAAATTGTTTTTACTAGCGGAGGCACCGAGAGCAACAACTTCGCTATCGTAGGGGCCGCTTACGAGCTGCGAAACAAGGGAACTCACATCATCACAACCCGTGTTGAGCACGCCTCGGTGCTGGAAGCGTTCAGGTTTCTCGAGAGAGGGGGATTCAGCGCCACTTATCTCAGCGTGGATAGAGCCGGCCTTATCGACCTTGATGAGCTTAGAAGCAGCATTACCCCCAAAACCGTGCTCGTATCCGTTATGCATGTAAATAACGAGACCGGCGTTGTCATGCCGATTCGGGAAATAGCCGAAATTGTAAAGGAGCGGGGTGCGGTGTTTCATACAGATGCCGTACAGGCCGTAGGACGCGTAGATATCGATTTTCAAAACTCCGAATGCGACCTCATGTCGATGTCGTCACATAAGATATACGGGCCGAAAGGTGTGGGGGCCTTGGTTGTGCGCGTGGGGCTCAAGATCGCGCCCCTAATTCACGGGGGCGGCCAGGAAAGGGGCAAGAGGTCTGGTACTGAGAATGTCCCCGGAGTCGCGGGGTTTGGAAAATCCGCTGAAATTCTCAGAGAGCAATGGAGGGCGGATAAGGAAAGGATAGAAGCGCTCAGAGACGAGCTCGAGGGCGTAATAATGAGTACCATCCCTAATGCACGAGTAAACGGCCACCCTGCGCAAAGGCTCTACAACACCCTTAATGTCGGCTTTAAGGGGGTAAGCGGGGAAGCCGCCGTGATGAGCCTCGACCTTGAAGGGATAGCCGTATCCACGGGGTCGGCCTGTTCCGAAGGAAATGTTGACCCGTCCCACGTCCTGCTCGCGATGGGTCTATCCGAGGAGGAGGCGCTCTCCAGCGTCCGGTTCAGCCTGGGCAGGTTTACTACCAGAGGGGATATAAGTAGGGTGCTGGGCGTTCTCCCCGGGGTTGTAGAGAGGATCAGAAGTGTCGGAGCCGAAATGGAAATTGGTTCAAAATAAGTTTTTTCTCAGTAAAGGGTCTAACACCTGGCGGTTTCCTAATTCCCGGTTCGGCTTTGTGAAATATCCGTTGAATGAAATGGGTATAAAATTATGCTCAAATTCTTTAGAAATAAACCTCTGTTCTAGTCATGACACTTATTTAATTATTAAACCTTAAGTTTCAAGTTCTAGTTATACCTAATTAAGAACCAGAATCCTGACTCATAGGCGCTTTGACCATCTCTAAGCATCATGATACGGTAGAACCATGCCAGAAACAACATACGACGTTTTTTTCAGTTATGTTCACGCAGAAAAAGACGAAGCACACAGTATTGTGAAATCTCTTCGAGCAAAGGGGCTTAGCGTATGGCTCGATGAGAACAGAATCGGAAACTATGAAGGAATAATGGAAAACATAACCGAGGGACTTTCCAACTCTAAGGCTCTAGTTGCCTACTACTCAACGCAATATCCCAAAAGTCGGTACTGTCAGTGGGAGCTCACCTCAGCCTTCCTTGCGGGTCAACGACAAGGCGATCCCATATCCCGCATCATGGTTATAAACCCTAATAAGGACAACTATGACCATATAATGCCTGTTGAGCTTCAGGGAGCGCTGTTCAAACATGCACCCGAAAAAAATGACCCCGACGCAATGGTGGAGCTTGTGGAGAGCATCGAGAGGCGCATCTCGGGTATCAACACTCCACTAGGTCGGATTATCACTTTTGATAAGCCACCATGGAAGGGCAGAACGGGAATCTTCTACTCTGATTTCGTTGGACGGCTAAAAGAAATGTGGGATGTTCACTCCAAGCTCAACTCCTTTAGAGCTACGCTTGTTACTGGAGGTAAAGCGCAGATGCGGGGCATTGGGGGCGGAGGGAAATCCCTTCTTGTAGAGGAATACGCAATGCGTTATGGAGCGGGGTATCCGGGCGGTATCTACTGGATCAGTGCAACTGGAGCCGATCCCAAGAACCCGGAAAGAGAACTAGAGCGTAAGTTGAGAGACCTTGCTTTAGAAATTGGAATCAACATCGAAAAAGACGATGGTCTTCTTCAGATTAGAGGAAATTTGGGAAGACATATAGAGAACATGGAGTCACCATCCCTTTGGATAGTGGATGACGTACCAGTCGGTATGGATAACGAGAAGCTCAGGCTCTGGTTTGCCCCTCACGGAAACGCACACACTCTGCTTACAACAAGAAGTACTGAGTACACAGTGGCAAAACCGGTTGATTTGGGCATGCTTGAGAAAAATGACGCTTACCAGCTTATCACAAACAGGAAAAAGCCGACAAATGATGATGAGGAAAATGCTGCGTGGAAGATAATAGAGATGCTTGGCTACCATGCTCTTGCGGTGGATGTGACGGCTTCCGCACTACAATACCAAGGGTTTTCGGATTTTTTGAAAGCGCTTAAGAACCCGGCGGAAGACGAGCTTGAACTTACCGCAGAATTATCGGAGCAGTTGCCAAATGGTCACGAGCCTAGCATCGCTTCAACACTTCTTCGAAGCATCAAGAAGCTTGAAGATGAAGGAACAGACTTTCTTAGACTGGCATCCATCCTATCTGTTGCACTCATTCCTACTAAGCTGGTTGAGGGGGTGTTTGCCATATTGGACGAATTGATTGAATCTGAGGCTCGTAAGAAGGTACTGCTTTCCCTTAAACAGGTCAATTCCCACTCTCTTGCAACCACCGTTGAAGGAGAGGCTTGGGAAGTACACACACTCGTATCACGTACGATGCGGTTTCATGACAAAGGAGATGAAGCTGAAGCAAGGCGCTCTGAACTATTAGATGCAGTCATAAGAGTGTTGTCGTACATATTATCTAAGGCAATAGGCGACATCCGTCTACACAAGCAAATTACACATGAAGTGATCCTGGCAGGGGATCTTGTAAAACATGTAAACACACTAGAAAAGGCTCATCTTGCTGGTTGGGTAGGTAGATATGATTACGAAAGAGGAGATTACAAGTCTGCAAGAGAATTTGAGGAGAAAGTACTGGAGACTCGTAAACGAGTGCTTGGTGAAGAACACCCGGATACTCTCGCCTCTATGAACAACCTGGCTGGGACACTCGGTGCGCAAGGAGACCTGAAGAGAGCAAGAGAACTTCAGGAGAAAGTACTGGAGACTCGTAAACGAGTGCTTGGTGAAGAACACCCGGATACTCTCACCTCTATGAACAACCTGGCTGGGACACTCGGAGCACAAGGAGACCTGAATGGAGCAAGAGAACTTCAGGAGAAAGTACTGGAGATTGCAAAACGAGTGCTTGGTGAAGAACACCCGGATACTCTCACCTCTATGAATAACCTGGCTGGGACACTGAGAGCACAGGGAGACCTTAAGGGAGCAAGAGAACTTCAGGAGAAAGTACTGGAGACTCATAAACGAGTGCTTGGTGAAAGGCATACTGATACAACAATATCTGCCTGGAATCTCTTTCTTTTACACAGTGAATTAAAGGATATGGATTCAGCCAAGAGGGTACTTCAAAACGACATCAGGTGGCTCCTTAATGAAGACCCTGTGAATCTAAGCGCAGACCAGCAATACGTTCGTGATCAGGTTGCACAGTTAGTTGAGAATCGTAAGTAAGTTGAGAAAAGTATTTGATTAATCCTGAATGTAGGAACTGTTTCGGCTTTCTGATGCCTTAGCGCTAGGAGTGTGTTTGAGCTGCTCGTGCTGTGTTATCACACCCGTTTTTTTGATAAATTGTCCAGCGGTAATGGAAGTGTCGATCACTCAGGGGAATACGGGCGCCGTTTGGAGTCCTTCATTCTCAGGGAAGCCCAACATCAGGTTCATATTTTGTACGGCCTGACCGGAGGCTCCCTTAACGAGGTTGTCGATTACCGATACGATGATTGCTGTTCCGCTATGGGGGTTTACTCTCAGTCCTATGTCGGCAAAATTTGATCCCCTCACGTTCGAGGTGGAAGGAAAAGTATTTTCGGGACAGATTCGCACGAACTGCTTATTCTTATAAAAGACCCTGTAGATTTCGAGCAGCTCCCCTGTGACGAGCTCTTTTTTTAACCTGACGTAAATTGTCGATAGAATACCTCTGTCCATTGGAATCAGGTGGGGCGTGAAAGTGACCTTGACGTTAAGACCCGAAAGCTTTGACAGGGCTTCCTCTATCTCAGGCTTGTGGCGGTGCTCCCCTATTTTGTAGGCTATAACTGCTTCGTTGACCTCACAGAAATTGTTGGCGAGCGCCGAGGAGCGGCCTGCGCCCGACACCCCGGATTTTGCATCGATGATTATGTTATCCTCCTCTATCAAGTGCTCTATAAGCAGGGGAGCTAACGCCAGGATAGAAGATTCGGGATAACATCCGGGGTTGGCGACGATGCTGCTTCGTTTTATTTCCTCTTCAAACAGCTCGCTTAAGCCGTATGCTGCTTCAGTAATAAGCTCCGGGCACGGGTGCTCCCCGTACCACTCGACATAAAGCGGGTGAGAGAGCCTGAAATCCGCGCCGAGGTCAACTACCTTTTTACCTCTTTCTTTGACGAGGGTTTTTACTATTTCAGAGGATTTGCCGTGGGGAAGCGCCGCAAACACTATATCGACGTCTTCGGGTATCAATCCCAGCTCCAGTGGTTTCAGCTCCAGATCGATTAAGCCTTGGAAATGAGGGAGGACGTCTTGAATTTTTCTCCCGGCATGCTTGTCCGCCGTGACATGAGTAACCTCGACGTTCGAGTGCTTGAGCAGAAGTCTTATAAGCTCACTGCCCGTATATCCGCTAGCCCCTAGAACGGCGGCCTTCGTATGTCTCATAATGAGTGAAAAAAATAGCAGGGAAAACCCGCTAGCGCAAGTTGCTTAGGGGTAATTGCCGGGCTTGCTTTTTATTTATATAAGCAGAGCTATTAAGTTCTTTGTTTAGAACCCATCCTAACTCATGAGTGTTAGACCGTCAGTCAGAGATGTCCCATAGTACGGTTGACTACGCAGGCTTACAAGTATGCTAAAGTTATCTAGACCTTAGAATAAAAGGAGAGGTTAAATGCTTAAAGGAAAAACAGCTGTCATCACTGGCTCTACAAGCGGGATTGGAAAAGGCATTGCCCACGAGCTTGCAAAAGCAGGCTGTAATGTCGTGCTGAACGGGTTTGGAGATTCCGGCGAGATTGAAAAAAACCGGGCGGCGCTTACCGATGAATTTGGCGTCGAGGCGCTTTATATTGGCGCCGATATGGCTAAGCCTGCTCAGATCCAGGACATGATTAATCAGACACGAAATACCTTCGGAAGCGTCGATATCCTGGTAAATAATGCCGGCATACAACATGTCGCCCCTATAGAAGAGTTTCCTGTCGACAAATGGAACGCTATAATCGCTATACACCTGTCCGCAGCCTTTCACACGACCTGCAACGCCATTCCTATCATGAAGGGGCAGGGATGGGGAAGGATAATAAATATCGCTGCGGCCCACGCTCTTGTAGCTTCACCGTATAAAACTGCCTACGTTTCTGCGAAACACGGGTTGGCGGGTCTGACAAAAACTGTCGCCCTTGAGGTCGCTCAACTACATATTACGTGCAATGCAATCTGCCCCGGCTATGTGCTTACCCCCCTTGTAGAGAACCAGATAACCGATACCGCAAAGGCAAGAGGCATTACCGAAGAACAAGTAGTAAGCGACGTTCTCTTGGCCGCTCAACCGACGAAGAAATTTACAAAGGTTGAAGATATAGGGGTGCTTACAACTTTTTTGTGCAGTGAGTCGGCAGCAAACATAACCGGCGCAATTATACCAATTGACGGCGGCTGGACCGCGCAATAATAATTACGGGGACAGGAGATTAACATACAGGTAGAGAAGGACAGAGGAGAGTGTCGGTTCAAGGTTGATTTATGTAGGTTAATCAATGAGCTGCAACGAGTGAGCCTTTATTACCTAAAGCGAAATTAACCAATGGTTTTAGGTGATTAGCCACGAATGTACTTGACTAGCATCGGGTACATAAGGTAATATTTTCATTGTTCTGCACATAGTGAATATCCTTCCCGGAGGACTGTTATGTCGGTCAAGGTAGGCATCAACGGATTCGGAAGAATCGGGAGAAATGTGCTGCGTATCGGGCTGGGTAGGGATGGGATCGAAGTAGTCGGGATCAATGATATTACCGATGCGAAAACACTAGCCCATCTCTTTAAATACGACTCTATATTCGGCCCTTTCGGGGGCAAGGTCACCTCAGAAAACGAACATATAGTTGTAAACGGGAAACCGATAAAGGTTTTCAGCGTAAGGAACCCCGAAGAAATACCCTGGGGTGAAGTTAACGCTCAGGTCGTTATAGATTCCACAGGGCTTTTCAGGAGTAAAGAGGGGGCCTCAAAGCATTTCGGGGACACCGTTAAAAAGGTAATTATCAGCGCACCTGCGAAAGGAGACGTTGATATGACGACCGTTATGGGCGTTAATGAAGCCCTCTACGATAGCGACATCCATCACGTTCTGTCTAACGCGTCCTGCACCACTAACTGTTTTGCTTTGATGGTGAAAGTACTGCACGAGGGGTTCAAGATAAAATGTGGGCAGATGTCCACCGTACACGCATATACCAGCGACCAGAGGCTTCAGGACGCCCCTCACAGCGATTTGAGAAGGGCCCGGGCTGCGGGGCTCTCGATTATTCCCACCAGTACCGGGGCGGCAGGCGCTATAGAGCTGATATTTCCGGAGTTGAAAGGGGCGCTGAGCGCCGTTGCAATGAGGGTGCCGGTGCCCGATGTGTCGGTGTGTGATTTCACCTGTGAGATCGTTAAGCCGGCCACCGTAGAGGAAATAAACCATGCCTTTAGGAAGGCCTCCGAGGGTGAGCTAAAAGGGTATTTGCGCTATGTCGATGAGGAGCTCGTGTCCTCGGATTTCATTGGAGACCCCCATTCTGCTATTTTTGATTCACAGCTTACCTCCGTTGTCCAGGGCACTTTGGTTAAGATCCTTGCATGGTACGATAATGAATTCGGCTACTCTTCCCGGTTGGTAGATTTAATCGAATTGGTGGGTAATTAATTTAAATGGCTAAAATGGTCATATCCGATGTGCCCGACCCAGAGTACGTTGGCAAGAGGGTATTCGTACGGGTTGATTTTAATGTTCCTATACTCGATGGGCAAATAAGAGAGGATTACAGGATACGTAGAACGATCCCGACCATTGACTATCTGGTTGAGAGGGGCGCCAGGTTAATAATTGCGACTCACCTTGGGAGGCCAATGGGCAGAAGAGTAGCCAGTCTTTCGGTAGGGCCCGTTGCAAATAGGCTTTCAGAGCTTCTGGGAAAGTCTGTGAAGTTCTTGGGCAAAACAATTGGGGAAGATGTCAAACGCAGTGTTGCGGAGCTTCAAAACGGCGAGGTAATGCTTCTCGAGAATTTGAGGTTTCACCTCGAAGAGAGGGAAAACACCCCTGAGTTTTCAAAAGAGCTTGCATCTCTTGCCGATATTTATGTAAACGACGCCTTCGGCACATCTCACCGCTCCCACGCCTCAACTTACGGCATGGCGAAGTACTTTGAACTGAGGCTGGCCGGTTTTCTTGTCAATTGGGAGCTCAATACATTCGCGAAGGTGCGTGAGAGTCCTGAGCGACCGTATATTGTAATAGTCGGAGGCTCCAAGATAAGGGATAAGATAAACGCAGTTAAAAACTTTCTCGAGATAGCCGATAAAGTGCTTCTCGGAGGAGGGGTCGCGTACACTTTCCTGAAGGCAAAAGGGGTGAATGTAGGGACATCCATAATCGAAGACGACGGTATGGTCGAATGGGCCGCAGAGGCTCTTAAGAGTTATAGACATAAGATATATCTTCCTATTGACCATGTGGTGGCCGAGAGCATGCAGGGCGGCAAAAATTCAATGTGTATGATTGTGGATGATGAGATTCCCGATGAATACAGGGGATTTGACATCGGCCCCAAAACAGTTGCGCGGTACATATCTCAGATAAAGGGAGAGGGGAACATTTTCTGGAACGGCCCGATGGGGGTGTTTGAGCTGGATGCTTTTTCCTCAGGCACCACGCACATAGCGCGCGCAGTGGCCCTGGCAACCCTGAGGGGGGCGACGACTGTAGTTGGCGGGGGGGAAACTGTCGCCGCTCTACGGAAGGCCGAGGTGCTTGATTCCGAAATATCCCACATATCCACCGGGGGAGGCTCTCTGCTTGTCTTTCTCAACGGTGAGGAGCTTCCGGGGATTTCCATTCTCAACGAATCGGAGGTTTAGATAGAATTTTAAATCGGGAATTTCAATAAACTTAAGTGTTTGAATTACTGGGGGTACTAAGGAAATGCAGAGTAAAGTAGTTGAGTTACTCGGCAAGGAAGAGGCCGCGTATCTGCTTAAGCACAAATGCGCTACTGTGCCTAAAAAGGAACTGCACCTTCCCGGCCCGTCGTTTGTCGATGAAATATTGATAAATTCCGACCGACCCACCCCTGTTCTAAGGAACCTGAATACGCTTTTTAATCACGGTAGGCTTGGGGGCACCGGCTACCTGTCCATCCTTCCCGTAGACCAGGGAGTGGAGCATTCCGCAGGAGCCTCCTTTGCGCCGAACCCGATATATTTTGACCCCGAGAATATTGTGAAGCTGGCCATAGAGGGAGGCTGCAACGCCGTTGCGTCCACGGTGGGGGTTCTGGGCTCCGTGGCCAGAAAATACGCCCACAAAATCCCTTTCATAACGAAGATAAACCACAACCAGCTCCTTACTTATCCCAATGAATACGACCAGATACTTTTCGCCTCGGTAGACCAGGCTTTCGAGATGGGAGCGGTTGCGGTCGGGGCGACAATATATTTCGGCTCCCCAGAGAGCAACAGGCAGCTCCAGGAAGTATCTCAAGCCTTCAGCTACGCCCACAGCCTGGGTCTGGTTACAGTTCTCTGGGCATACCTGAGGAACCCGGCCTTTAAAGGGGAGGACGGCACGGATTACCACGTCTCGGCCGACCTCACGGGCCAGGCCAATCACCTGAGCGTTACAATACAAGCGGATATAGTGAAACAAAAGCAACCTGAGAACAACGGCGGTTTTACCGCTCTAGAGTTCGGAATGACACACGATAAGGTCTATTCCCTTCTCACGTCCGATCACCCGATCGACCTTACCAGGTACCAGGTCGTCAACTGCTACATGGGCCGCTCGGGCCTTATCAACTCCGGGGGGGCTTCAGGAGAAAACGACCTGGCCCAAGGCGTACGAACCGCAGTTATAAACAAGAGAGCCGGAGGTATGGGGCTTATCACAGGCAGGAAGGCTTTTCAGAAGCCGATGAGCGAAGGAGTCGCCCTGTTTAACGCTATACAGGACGTTTACCTGGATGAAGATATTACAGTCGCCTGAAGACAATGCACGTTGATTTAGACTAATTGTCTGGGAACTCATGAGTGTTGGCTAAAGCATGATGCTCTCAGTGCTTCAGCGTCTTGGAGGACTACACGGGCCGGTCGTTAAAACCTATCGGATAAGAATGGGTGTGTGGAAAAATTAAGGTTTGTGCTTTTGAACTAACTCTTCGGCCTTCAGAACCATATCGGGGGAGCCTATGAAAATGGGAACCCTGTCATGAAGCCCATTTGGTTTGAGCTCTACTATCCGGTTCTTGCCGTCCGTTGCCCTCCCTCCTGCCTGTTCGACTATGAAGGCCATGGGGTTGCATTCGTACACGAGCCTCAGCTTTCCCCTGGGGGAGACCTTTGTAGCGGGATAGAAGAAAATGCCCCCTTTGATTAAGCTCCTGTGTATGTCGGCCACCATCGAGCCGATATATCTGTGGGAATAAGGTCGGTTGGTTTCCGGGTCAGATTCATGACAGTAATCGATGTATCTTTTTACCCCTTCTTCGAAAAGGTCGTAGTTGCCCTGATTGACGGAGTATATTTTCCCCGTCTTTGGTATTTTTATGTCGGGATGCGAGAGGCAGAACTCGCCGATTGACGGGTCGAGCGTGAATCCGTTTACCCCATGACCCGTAGTGTAGACGAGCATAGTGGAGGAGCCGTAGATGACGTAGCCCGCCGCTACCTGCTCGGTGCCCGGCTGCAGGAAGTCCTCCGGCGTGCATAGTCCTGATTCAGACAGCCTGGAGTATATGGAAAAGATAGTCCCGACCGAGACGTTGACGTCTATGTTGGAAGAGCCGTCCAGAGGGTCCATTGTGACCAGGTATTTTGGATGCATGCCGAGATGGTCTTCGAAACAGAGGAAATCTTCGTATTCCTCAGAAGCAATCCCGCAGCACTCACCCCCGGTTTGGAATGCGGCGATGAACCTTTCGTTCGCAAATTTATCCAGTTTCTGCACCATTTCTCCCTGTACGTTGGTGGTTCCTGCGCTGCCGAGAATGTCTACAAGGCCGGCCTTGTTGACCTCGCGGTTAACTATTTTTGCCGATAGACTGATGTCCCTTAAGAGGGTGGACAGGGGGGCTGTGAGCTCCGTGTGTTCTTCCTCCCGCTGTATGATGAACTCGGGAAGGGCCGTTACTTTTATCATCTAAATCTATTTTACTTATTATTTAGAAATTACAATATCCAAACTCGGCGGAAATTTAGGGAATGGCTAGTTTAGAGAGCGGATCAAGCGGCTCACGGACTGTGTGAGCCGCTTGAGTCAGTCTTTTCCTCTTCCACCTGAGTTTCAGTTTGAGGGGAGTAAGATTTTACGGTTTCTTTCAGTTCTCCGGCTGCTTTTTTAAGAGAGTCTTTGGATTCTTGCAGCTTCTTTTTAGTACTCCTCGGCACAGAATCCTTCAGGGTTGAATAACTCTTTTTTACGTATGGAATTACTACCGAATTGCTCAAAGATCGGTTGGTAGGAGGCAGAATAAAAGTTAGAAGGGAAATGAGCAGAGTGGAGGTCATTATTCCCAAAATCAGTCCCAGGAAAGCGCCTGCCGCCTTGTCCGCCCATTTGAGCTCAAGACCTTCTATAGCTTTTCTCATGCCCCAACCCAGGACCTTTAGCAGTATGAATGTGCCAAGCATTATGGCGATAAAACTGCTGATCTGAGCCAGTGGCTTTTGTTGAATCAGGTTGTGCTTTATAAAAAGCTCCCCTACAAGGTCGTAGAAAAGTATTGCTGCCGTCACAGACCCTATTAAGGCAACAATTGAAAAAATCCTAACAATAAACCCTTTTGTAAACCCGAAGATTATTGATAGGGAAGTTATTGAAAGCAGTATTATATCAAGCCAGTTAAGTGCCATTTAATTGTATATTGTCTCAAACGTAGAGCCTTTCCCATACTCTTTTGTTACCTCTATTCTTACGGGGAATTTGTCCTTTAGCTCATCCACATGTGTTATTATCAGAATTTTGTCGAAATCGTCCTTTACTGCGTTAATTACATCCACGAAATGCGAGAGGCCGTCCTTGTCCTGTGTGCCGAACCCTTCGTCTATTACCAGGGTTCTGAGCTCCGCTCCCGAGCGGTTTGCTATAAACTTCGATATTGCCACGCGCAGCGCAAAATCGATTCTGAAGGCCTCGCCCCCCGAATAGGTTTCGTAGCTTCTTGTGCCGACTGAGTCGGCTATCTTTACCTGAAGGGTTTCTTTCTCGCCTCCCTTTTGTGTAGGCTGCACGAGCTCCAGGCTCAGCGTCATGGTGCCCTCTGAGAGTTTCCTTAGCAAGTTGTTGGCCTCTTGCTCGATTTCAGGCACCGTGTTCTCTATTATGAGCGCCTGGATGCCGTTCTTTCCGAATGCCCTCTGAAGCTGCTTGTATATTGCCACCTCGCCTTTGAGAGTGTGGAGTTTAGAGCGTAGCTCGGCTTTCTTTTCACGCATTTTCTTCACTCTATCGATTTCACTCTTCATTGTGGAAATATCCGATAAACACCCGTCCCTGATGGTTCTTAATTTATTAATCTGCGTTTCAGCGCTTTGCCTTTTATCTTCAATTTCTTTGGTTTGAGGGATGATATTTTCATACTCCTCAATTTCTGTCCCAAGCCTCCTCAGCGTGTCTTCCACTTCAACCAGTGTTTTATTGATTCTTTGCTGCTCTCTTTTTCTGTAGGCGAGGCTGAGTTTTGCCCTTTCAAGCTCCTCTTTGTCGCGTGAGAAGCGCTCTAAGAAAGAGACGCTGTCCTTTATCCTCGTGTACTCATCCACACTGTAACCCACTTTCTTTATCTCATCCTCGAGCGCCCTTGCGCCTGCGCGCGGTTCTTCGGCAAAACCCTCTTCGTTAAGGATGGTTAAAAGACGTTTCTTTTCCCCCTCTACGCTGCGCAGCTCGTCCCCGGCGGTCGATTTTTCCGCATGGGCTTTGTCGAGGGCCTCTTTTTCGCTTCGAAACCTCCTTAACTCCTCCGCTTTATTTTTAATCTCCTCATGCCGGGTCTGATCGTAGTCCAGCTCCTTTATCTGTTTTTCGAGAAGGGTTATCTCGGGTTGCAGCTCGGCCCCGTAGTCCTTTGTGTCCAGGCGTTTGTTGATGGCCGACAGCTCAGTTTGCAGCAGCTCCAGCTCACCTCGAGCGACCACGAGCTCGAAGTGAGAATTTTTCTTCTCCCCCAGCTTGGTGTTTAGCTCGGCAAGCTGCTCAAGGTCGTTTTGATGACCTTTTATCTTTTCAGAGAGAGAGACCACGCGGGCTTCTAAGGAATCCAGTTCGGAGCGCTGTTCTTCCAGCACCGAAGCGTGACGGGCCATGGCGCCCTCAAGCTTTTCTATCAGGGATTCGGCGGCTTCTATTGTGAGGGCAGATTCACACAGGGGGCAGTGTGGCTCCTCGATTTCCGATGTGAGGTGCGAGAGCTTGTCTTCATCTTCGGCCAGCCTGATTTTCAACTCCTCTATCCTTGCTTCGGCAGCTTTTTTATTCTCCGATGTGATTTTTAACTTAAGCTCGAGCGCTTCATATTCCCTTAGTAGTGTTTTATGCTCTTCAATCTTTTTCTCAAGTTCCTCTACCTCTTGCTCAATAGCGCTTATATATTCGACCTTCTTTTTGCGCTGCTCTATTTCATCTCCAATTCTTGCTGCATGAACTTCGATTTTTAATCTCTCTTCTTCCAGTTTTATTTGCAGCCCCCTGCGGTCGGCATCTAGTGCGGCGGTCTGCTTTCCCCTCTCTTCCAGCTCAGTTTCTGTATCGAGAGTGAAAAAGTATTCCTTCAGTCCCGATTCGATCTCAGATTGACGTACGATTATCTCATCTTTTTGAGCAATTGTTTTATTCAACTCTCTTCGTCTTCCTTCCAGAAGGCTCAGTTGTTTTTCGATCTCGTTTTGCTCATCCCTGATGGATGCAGTTATTTTCTCGAGCTCCTCGCCGAGCTTTGTATGACGCAGCATCTTCTCCGAGTATGCTCTTTCTTGCTCCTTGGCTCTCAGGTAGCTCTTGTATTCCCTGTTTATTTCCTTCTCTCTCGACACTATTTGAGAGTCCGCATTTATAGTACCTCCAAGCTCGCCCAGTTGGTCCCTCAGCTGAGTGGAGTTTCCTTTTGCCCCCTCAATTTGGCTTGTCAGCTCGTTGTATTTTTGCCGCTTAGCCTTAAGGGATTCGGATTTTCTTACCAGCTCATCACGGGATCTCTCAAGAGCCCCAAGCTCTGTTGTGATGTTGTCGAGAACCTGTTTTTTTTCTTTGAGCTCGTCACTGAGGTTTTTTGTTCTTTCCATCTCGTCGGTTATTTGCTCGAGCTGCCTCCCTGTAGCTTCTGCTTCTGAATTGATATGGGATGCGGCGTCCCGGGCCTTTCTCATGAGGGTGTCGTATTTCTCCAGGTCAAGGATCTTTGAAAGCACCGCTTTCCTCTCGGCAGGCTTCTTTTTCATGAACTCGTCTGCCCTTCCTTGAAGGATAAAGGAAGAACAGATGAATGAGTCGTAGTCTATTTTGAGGATATCCTCTATGGTTTTTTGGGTCTTGGCTCCTTGCTCCAGCGCCTCAAAGGCGCTCTTTGCGGTATTGAAGTACTGCAAGTGTAGCGTCGTAGAGGTCTCGGTGCCCTTTCTCCTCTTTATCTGCCTCAGTATCCTGTACCTGTTCCCTTCGACCTCGAACTCAAATTCTACGGTCGCCTCACTCTCACCGCGTTTTATCACCTCCACGTTGCTCGTAACTCTGCACTTTCCCCACAGGGCCCAGGTGAGGGCGTCGAGAATGGCCGATTTGCCGTGTCCGTTCCTGCCGGTCAAGCACGCTATAGAGAATTCGCTGAAGTCAAGGGTTGATGTTTGGCTTCCGTAGCTTAAAAAATTTTTTAAAGAGAGTCTTATGGGAACCATGGCATAGTGAGCGATTTCGTGATTCATTAGGATACATCATGGGGGACGGGATTTGTAGTGCACACCTGTGCGAATAGGGCTTGGGTCATTTTGACTAACCCCGGCTATTCAGATAATTTTAAATTGATGGAACTTTCAGAAATCATTGAAATTGTGTCCACTGATCTGGACGAAGTTGAGAGGGAGATCGAAGATAATATCAAGTCTGAGATCCCCCTGGTTTACGACATCTCGAAGTACATTCTCGGAAGCGGGGGCAAGAGGATAAGACCGTGTGTGTTGCTGCTCTCAAACGGTGCATGCGGCCTGAGCACAGAACATAAGCGCATTGCGTCTGCCGCGGCGATTGAGCTGATTCACACTGCTACGCTCCTTCATGACGATGTGGTCGACGATGCTGAGCTTCGAAGGGGAAACCCGTCGTCAAACCTACGCTGGGGTAACCAGGCAAGTGTGCTCGTAGGGGATTTCATACTTGCTAAAGCGCTCAATCTCATTTACTCCTGCGGGGATCTGGAGATCTTCAACTCCATCACTCTTGCAGCCGCAAAGCTTGCCGAAGGCCAGGTGCTGGAAGTGATGAGCTCAACAAAACTGATCGAGTTCACCGAAGGGGTTTGTATGGACATAATCAAGCATAAAACAGCCTCCTTTATCGAGTGCTGCGGACAGGTAGGCGCTATACTTGCCCAGGCGCCTGGAGAGGATGTTAGAGCTTTGGGTGTTTACGGCCATAATTTGGGCATAGCCTTTCAGGCGACTGACGACGCGCTTGACTACGGCGCAACCGAAGATGAGTTTGGAAAGAAGATCGGTCAGGATTTAATGGAGGGGAAAATGACCCTTCCTCTCGTTTATTCCCTCTCCAAGGCTACGGAAAGCGAGAAAACGAGGGTTTTTGAGATCCTGGAAACCGAAGAGCTCGGGGATGAGAATAGCGGTTATATTTTCGATCTCGTCGAATGTTATAATGGCGTCGAGAAGTCAAACGATGTTGCCGGGAAGTATGTCGACAGGGCAAAGGACGCAATCTCAGCTCTTCCGGCCAACGACTATAAAGATTCGCTTATTCGACTTGCCGATTTCATTAAAGAAAGAAGGTGTTAAGCGGGCTTCAGACAAAAATTATTTCTCGGCAATCCCCTCCCCCCCAAAAAGAGCTTCTCTCAGCAAAGGGTGAGCATCATGATAATGGCGTCTTCGCCGTTGTCGCTGTAGTAGTGTTTTCTCACCCCGATACGCGAGAATCCGAACTTTTCGTACATTTTCTGGGCTGGTGTGTTTGATGTGCGCACTTCGAGTATTGCGTGCTTGGCGCCGCGCTCTATAAAATGATCTAGACACGTCCTCATGAGAGTTTTTCCGACTCCCATATTCCTGAACTCCGGGTCAACGGCTATGTTGAGTATGTGTATCTCGTCGTAAATGAACCAGGAGATTATGTAGCCCCCCAAGACCCCGTTTATTCTTGCCACTAGGTTCAGGGCCCTGGGCGAGAGGGTTTCCATTTCGAAGATCCTCCGCGGCCACGGGTTGGGAAAGCACCGTTCCTCAATGTCCATCACCTCGTCGAGGTCTTCGAGCTGCATCGCTTCGAGCTCGATTTTCGGCTGCACGCTCATATCGGGATTAATTTTACTATCGGTTTTGCGCGCGGGCAAATGAGTGGGGTGTTATGGGAAATCTATAGGGGTGCCTAACGCCGTCAGTTTTTAATAATCCGCGCGACGGGTTACAGGGGAAAAGTCCGCGAGGGCGTTAATTCTTCTTGAAATACATCTCAAGTAGCTTCCGGGCGCCGGAAAAGGGGCTTATTTTCCCGCTCAGCACGTCGCCCTCCACCGCCTTCAGGGCTTTTGCGATCTCCTTTTTGCTGTAAAAGCGCTCTTCGAGCTCCGAGCGTATGTTGTCGTAGAGCCAGCTCCTTTCCTGCTCCTTTCTTTTTTTCTGAAGAAGGCCGGTTTCATCCAGGATTTCATTGTGATTCTTCACCGTTCCCCATATCTCTTCGATACCACGGCCTGTGAGGGCCGAGCACGTCAGTACTACGCGCTCCCATTCCATCTCCCCCCGCGGGAAGAGGTTGAGGGCGCCCTGGAATTCTTTGCGTGCGCGCTCGGCGTTTTTTTCGTTCTCACCGTCGGCTTTGGTGATGGCTATTGCGTCGGCCATCTCCATTATTCCCCGCTTTATGCCCTGAAGCTCGTCCCCCGCTCCGGCAAGCATCAGGAGCAGGAAGAAATCGACCATCGATGACACGGCGGTCTCGGACTGTCCGACCCCGACTGTCTCCACGATTATTACGTTGAAACCGGCGGCCTCGCAGAGCAGTATTGTTTCGCGGGTTTTTTTCGTCACGCCTCCGAGCGAGCCCGCCGTGGGGGATGGGCGGATAAATGCCCGCGGGTCGGTTGACAGCCTCTCCATGCGGGTCTTGTCCCCCAGTATGCTTCCCCTCGAGATTATGCTTGTTGGGTCTATGGCGAGCACGGCCACTTTGCGGTCTTCCCTTTCGGTCAGATGCTTCCCGAGGGATTCGATGAATGTGCTTTTGCCCACTCCAGGGACTCCCGTTATGCCGACCCTTATCGAATTGCCGGTATGCGGGAGGCATTTTTCGATTATCTCGAGACTCAGGGCACCGTGCTCTGAGAGAGTGCTTTCGATAAGGGTGATAGCCCGGCTCAGCACTACCCTGTTTCCCTTTAGTATCCCCTCGACATACTCGGAAGCCGAAAGCTGCGGCCTGCGTTTGTTCTTGGATTTGCGCATCCGGTTTTTGGGACTGCGTGTTCCGGGGTTGATTTGTAAAGAGGTTTCCTTATTTGCCTTTGAGGAGGTCATTACCCTGTTATCTTTTCTGCTCTATCATGCGTTGGAGAATATTGGAGGCTGCCTCGGACACAGCTGTGCCGGGGCCGAATATTCCGGTGACTCCGGCATTATAGAGGAAGTCGTAGTCCTGGGGAGGTATAACACCCCCTACTACCACGATAATATCTTCGCGCCCCAGAGCCTTGAGCTCCTCGATGACCTGAGGGACGAGTGTTTTATGTCCTCCCGCCAGTGTGGAGACGCCCAGTATATGGATGTCGTTTTCTACGGCCTGGAGGGCGACCTCTTTGGGGGTTTGGAACAGCGGCCCTATGTCCACATCGAAACCGATGTCGGCAAAGCTGGTGGAAATAACCTTGGAGCCCCTGTCGTGGCCGTCCTGCCCCATCTTTGCGATCATTATCCTCGGCCTTCGGCCTTCGAGTTCTGCGAACTCATCGGCCAGCAGCCTTGCTTTCTCAAAGTTCATGTCGTCTCCTATTTCCGAAGAATAAACCTGTGATATCGACCTTATCACGGCTTTGTATCTCCCAAAAACCTTTTCACAAGCATAAGATATTTCTCCGAGTGTTGCGCGCCTTCGCGCCGCTTCCGTAGCCAGCTCGAGCAGGTTGCCCTCGCCCGCTTCTGCGCATTTCGTGATGGCTAGGAGCGCCTTTTCGACTTCGTCACTGTTTCTTTGCTTTTTGAGCTTCTTTAGCCTCTCTATCTGAGCGCGCCTTACCGCGGTGTTGTCCACCTCTAGGATGTCGATGGGGTCTTCGTTCTCAAGGCGGTTAATGTTGACCCCTACGATAATGTCCTTCTCGGAGGCGATGCGTGCCTGGTTTCTGGCCGAGGACTCCTCTATTC
>JADFKM010000006.1:0-29491 GCA_022564935.1 Candidatus Dadabacteria bacterium | reverse complement strand
GCGGGTTTCTATTGCCGAGGCCATCCCGCCGAGGTCTTCGACTTCCTGAATAAGCTCCCACGCCCTATGGGCTATGCTGTGTGTGAGGTACTCGACATAATACGAGCCTCCCCAGGGGTCGATGGTACGGCAGATGTCGGTTTCCCGCTGCAGGTATATCTGCGTGTTCCTGGCTATCCTGGCGCTGAAGTCCGTGGGGAGTGCGATCGCCTCGTCCAGGGCGTTTGTGTGGAGGGACTGCGTTCCCCCGAGCGCGGCCGCAAGGGCCTCGGTGCAGGTCCTGATCACGTTGTTGAACGGGTCCTGCTCGGTGAGGCTCCACCCCGAGGTCTGGCAGTGAGTCCTGAGCGCCATGGATTTGGGGTTTTTCGGGTCGAACTGCTTTACCAGCTTTGCCCACAGCATCCTGGCAGCCCTCATCTTTGCGATTTCCATGAAGTGGTTCATCCCGATTGACCAGAAAAAGGATATGCGGGGGGCGAAGTCGTCGATATCCATACCCGCTTCAATACCGGCTCGAAGGTACTCCAGGCCGTCGGCAAGCGTATAGGCAAGCTCGATGTCGCACGTGGCCCCGGCCTCCTGCATGTGGTAGCCGCTTATGCTGATGGAGTTGAACTTGGGCATGCTTTTCGAAGTGTATTCGAAGATGTCGGCGATTATTTTCATCGACGGGAGCGGGGGGTATATGTAGGTGTTCCTGACCATGAACTCTTTGAGTATGTCGTTTTGAATTGTGCCCGTAAGCAGCTCGTGCGGGACGCCCTGCTCTTCGGCGGCCACTATGTAAAACGCCATGACGGGGAGCACCGCTCCATTCATCGTCATAGACACCGACATCTGGTCGAGGGGTATCTGGTCGAACAGTATCTTCATGTCGAGGATCGAATCAATGGCCACCCCGGCCTTGCCCACGTCCCCGACCACCCGCTCGTTGTCTGAGTCATAGCCCCTGTGTGTGGGGAGGTCGAATGCGATCGAGAGACCCTTTTGCCCGGCTGCGAGGTTTCGCCTGTAAAATGCGTTTGACTCTTCTGCGGTCGAATAACCGGCGTACTGCCTGATCGTCCAGGGTCTGACGACATACATAGTAGAGTAAGGGCCCCTTAGAAAAGGTGGGATACCCGCCGAGTAGCTCAGGTGCTCGACGTTTTTTATATCGTCTTCGGTGTAGACGGGCTTTAGAGGGATTTGCTCGGCTGTCATCCACTCGGAGTCATCTTGTGGAGGAAGACCATTCTCATCACGGGCGGTATCCTGAGCATCTCCTAGAGATGAGCTGCGGTTTTTCAAGCTGTGGAAATCTATTTTTGTAAAATCGGGTCTCATGGTTCACAAAGTCCTGTTTTCTCTAGGCTTGAATATTGAGCAGTCTTTGATATTTGCTTAAGGTTTCGATAGCGTTTGTTCTTACTGAAATAAAATCATCGACTCCGGCCGCTTTCAAATCTCCTATTATGTCTTTGGGGTGCCCTGCGACTATTATATACGGCTCCGTCTTATTCCCCTTTATTTCCTTGCAGATCTGGGGAGCGAGCTGTGCGTACTCCTCATCGGAGCTGCATATGACGACTATTCGGGCCCCGCTTTCGAGCGCGGCCTCTGCAGCCTCTGTGACTGAGGAAAACACGGTGTTGTCTATTACTTCAAACCCTGCGCATCCGAAAAAGTTGAGGGCAAAATTGGCCCTTGCCTGTCTCATCGCGAGATTCCCCATCGTTACGAGAAAGACCTTTGGAAGCGACCCCGACCTATCGGCATATGCTTCGGTGGCGAGCCTGAGAGTTTCGAACTCCTGCGAAGCGCGGTAGGGCTTAAGCGGCTCAACCGTGAATTCACTTTGTGCGTCTTCGCTCATAAGCGCATCGCCGATTTTAGCGCCGCTTTCGAAGCGCTTAATCAGCGTTTCTATAGATCGTTCTTTTCTGTTGTCATGACGGTCTGAGCCGCGTTCTAGAGGGGTTGAGATTATAGGTGTGTTTATCAAGGGCAACATTGTCTCGCTTCTGTTCGCGAACCGGTTAGTCCCCAGGCTGGTGTCTCTTCCAATCGCCAGGTTTGTGTCTTTCTTTTCCCTTACCTCTGCGATCTCTCGCTGCACGTAACCGCTTTTCAGGGCCTCGATGAGGCCGCCTCGGGACTCGATCTCAAGGAAGATCTTCCAGGCCTCTTCCGTGATCTTATCGGTCAGGTTTTCGATCGCATATGACCCGGCGGCCGGGTCAATGACCTTGTCAAGGTAAGATTCGTGCTTTAGAACAAGCTGGGTGTTCCGCGCCAACCTCCGGGAGAACCCGTCCGGCGCTCTGAATACTTCATCGAAGGGCGAAAGCGTAATCGTGTCGGCCCCTCCGATGGCCGCAGACATAGCCTCGGTTGTGGCCCTCAGCATGTTGACGTAAGGGTCATAGAGGGTTTGGCTCCACATCGAAGTCTTCGAGTGTATGTTCATTATGCATGAGGAGACGTCCTCGGGGCCGAACTGCGCAACAATTTGCGACCAGAGCAGCCTGGCGGCCCTGAGCTTCGATATTTCCATGAAGTAGTTTGTACCGACCGGGAAGGAAAACATCATGTGTTTTGCTACAACGTCTGCCTTCAAGTCCATTGAGGTAAGCTCGGCAAGGTACTCGACGCCGGATGCGAGGCCGAGAGCAAGCTCTTGGGATATAGAAGCTCCGGAGTCGTGGAACTGGCGGCTGTGGACGCAGAGGCACCTAAACCGCGGCATGTTCTCGCCGAGGAACTCAAGCGCAGTCTTTACTTCGTTGAATTCGTCGAATCGCTTCAGCTTGAATGAGCCCTGGAGCTCCAGGCGCATGATGGGGTCTGTGTCCACAGAGCCGGATAGAAACTCAAGCGGCACGCCCCTTTTGTTGGCCACGGCTGCAAATAGCGCAAGGATAGGAAGCCCCCCGCCGCCACAGGTGAAATGAACCGGGATTTCATCGATTGGGATTCCCTCCAGGAGGACTTCCATATCTGAGAGTTTCTGGATTGGAACACCGGTGAAGTGTCCGTCTTCGACGGCGCAGTTAAAATTAAGGGATGTCGCTCCCCGCTCTAGAGCCGTAGCGGCCAGTGAGTTGGCTTCCTCTAAGCTGGAGACGCCGATTTCTTCGCATATTTCCCAACGGTTTCCGGTTACTTTTGCGCCCCTTATGAAGGGGAATCGGCCCGGGGATATGCTAAGGTATTCGAGTCCTTCAAGGTCGTCGGGAGTATAGAAGGGCTGCATCGTGAAACTCTCATAAGACCTCCAAAGAAGCCTTTTGTCGTAATCGGCCCCTTTGAGGTCATTGATAATTGCCGATCTCCATTCTTCAATGGTTTGAGGTGGGAACTGCCCGAACAGGCTCTGCTCTTGTTTTTTAGCCTTCTTCTCAGCCATTTGTGTTTCTGTGTCCGGTTTCGGATTCGCTTTTCGGTACATAAATAATAAATAATATCTGGCTTAAATCCAGTAATGTCCGAGCTTCGGTGTGCTTCGGTACGGGGTGGGTATTCGTTTCGCAGGTTCAGACGTCTACGCCGCCTCATTTCTATACACAATCCGGGTAGGGGGGCCGGGCCCTGCTGCAATTGGCTTAAGCTCCCGGTGTTCTGTGGTACTTGCGCTGGGCTAAACACCCTGTCACTATTTATATAACCACGTTTGCACAGTGGGTTGGGTTAAACCTAAAAAAACGTAGTTTATACTTTAGATTATGGAAATTTCTACCTGTTCTTGTCCGCACAATCATTATCCCCTGCCGTTGAGTGACGAATCCCCTGCCGGAGATATCGTCTCGGAGTCTGACGGCGGGGTTATCGAGAGGGCCATTAGCCGGGCGGGGCACCGTCCCAGGCAGAAGAGAGCGCTGCTCATAAGCATCGTCTTGACGGTAGTGATGATGGCGGCCGAGTTTGTAGCCGGGTGGCTTACGGGAAGCCTGATGCTCGTGAGTGATGCGGTGCACATGCTCTCACACACCCTATCGCTTTCGATAAGTTTTTTTGCAATAGTGCTTGCGGCCCAAAAGACCGGCGTAAGGTTGTCGTACGGTTTGTACCGGGTGGAGATTCTGGCCGCTCTGCTGAACGGCATCGGGCTTCTTGTGTTCAGCCTCTGGATTGTGTACGAGGCGCTTGCGCGCATCGCAAGCCCCACTCATGTCATGGGGGTTGAAATGACAGTCGTCGCAGTCGTCGGGCTTCTGGTGAACCTGACCACGGCTTATATCCTCGGGCGCTCGGGTCTTGAAGACTTGAACACGAAGAGCGCGTACCTCCACATGCTGGCCGATACATTTTCTTCGGTGGTGATAATCGCAGGCGGTATCTTGATAATTTTTACCGGCTGGGTCGTGGTGGACCCCGTCCTGAGCCTGGTGGTGGCCGCTGTGATTGTAAAGTGGTCGTGGGGGCTGATCAAGGACTCGACGCTGATTCTGCTTGAAAGGAAGCCCGAGCACATAAGCGTCGAGACCGCAGTGGACGGCATTATGAAAGAGTTCCCGGAGATCAAGAACATCCACGACATACACATATGGGAGATTACCTCTCAGTTCATCTGCTTTACCGCACACATCGTGCTTGAGGACGTTAGGATAAGCGAAGCGCTCGCCCTGCGCCAGAAGGTATACGAGTTCCTCAGAACCCGCCTGGGCATCGGACACGTGGTGATTCAGTTCGAGTGCTGAGAGACGCTGCCGTGTTGTTAAACGCTTGTCTTTGAAATATTAGGATGGCGAAGGGTTTTATTTCGCTCATTTTAGAACAGTCCTATTTCGGGCTAAATATCCCTAAATCCACCCCGTAAAGGACTTTATAAGGATCGACTAACTAGTAAACTATCACAAATCTGGCTATGTGCCGGTGCCGTTTAGGGAAACGGTGTTAGTCCCCGTAAAGGTTGCGTTACTCGACACGGTGGCAGTCCCTGAGAAAGTGCCGGTGCTTGTGGGGCAAAACTGAACCCCTACGTTGACACCCTGCCCATTCGAAACCGAAAAACTGCTGTTAGATGAGATATTAAACGGTGGATTTGGGCTTGCACCGACCGTCCCAGATGCAGGGCCAGTACCCAAAACATGTTGAATCGCAAATGGAACAGTGCTGCACGTTCCGACTGTAACATCACCAAAGTTCAGTGATAAGGGCCCGATGGAAATCTGACCTAAAGATGATATCTACGGCAAAGTAGTAAATGTCCGGTCATTGCCAAGACTTATCCCGGCGCTATTTTGCGCTACCGTTCTGAAATGATAGGTGGTGTTGGGAGAAAGACCGGATATACTCCAACTAAAGGGGATGGGACTCGTTCCACTTCCACCATAATTAATAATAGTCGTAGTATTTCCATAAGAAGTGGTTGTCCCCCACTCAAACCAAGCAGTTAATGGCGACCCGTTGGGATTGACCGTGCCGTTGAGAGTGGCAGATGAAGATCCAACTGATGTGGCAGGATCCGTAGTAACAGTTGGCGGAACGACCGGGGGTGGAGGCGTAGTGAAACTCATATCTGTGCCAAGACTTATTCCAGCGCTATTCTGTGCCACTGCTCTGAAGTGATATGTGGTGTTTGAAAAAAGACCAGAGATTGTATGCAACATTTGTACTACACTAGTGCCACTCCCCAGAGACTCGGCACTGGTGGTATTTCCATAAGAGGTGGTTGTCCCCCACTCGAACCAACCTGTAGTTGACAATCCGTTGGAGTTAACGGTACCAAATAGTTGTGCTGAACTTGGGCCTGAGATTTGATAGGTGCCGGTTGTTACGGTGGGAAAGCTTACGATTGGTGTAGGAGGTGGTGTTGGTGTAGGAGTAGGCGTAGGTGATGGGAAAGGAGAGGGACTAGGCGATGGTGATGGTGAAGGGGTAGGGGTTGGTGAGGGTGATGAAGGTGGTGTTGGTGCAGGTGGTGGAGGAATTGATGAGCTAATTGTAAATGTTTCGATTGCCCTTGTGCCAACAATAGCAGCGAAAGCACCTATAACTTCACTTCCATTTGTAATACGAGCAGGGATTAGAGTAAATAACTCTACTAATCTGAACGCTAGGGTTTCAAAACCGGATAAAAAGCAATCTCTCGCTATTTGAGTGAAAATAGAAAAACTCAATGATTCCCATACTATTCCTATACTCTCGAAGATAAAATTATCAACAGTACCATCATTTATAAAGTTCTCGATTACACGTGAAGTTTTAAGATTATCATTTACTATTTTAAGAAATGAAAAGGTAGCTTCCGCACCGCATTGACTCACGTCTACACCCAAAATAATACTAATAGTAGGAATGACTGTATCAAAAACTAAGGTTTGACTAACTGGGAAATAGAGGCGATCTATGTCCTCTAAGGTAGCGCTACCCCATACATTAGCAGCATCACGAAAACCTAATCCGTAAGCTTTTATGATAAAAGGTGTTGAAGTACTGAAATCACTTAGTGTTATTACTTCCGAGGTTCTCACCTGGGGAGTGCTCCCTGAAAGCTCTCCTAAGAGAATGTCAATTCCTGATCCAAAGACAGAGACTGAGTCAATCCCGAAAAGGAATTGCTCAGTCGGGCGGCTTACCGTATAAAAATCCACATAACGCTTTGCTCCATTCTCTACACGAAGCTCCTTTGTTTCCTCGTTAAAGAAAACAAATAGACCACTAGCAAATAAAGGGTTAACAGTCGCACTTCTAGATACCGATAATGAACCAATTGCATTCTCTCTAGAGCTCGTACTTTGAAATCCTTCAGAAGTTATTTTTGCAACGAAGGCTTGAAGGGCAACACTTATAGCCTGCACAATTTCTGGATCGCCTTCTAGATCTACTAAAATATTAGGATTTTCGGCTATTTTATTTGCTAGAATAGTGGCTAAGTTTGTAGTCTCTGGTAAGCTACGGATTAACTCCAAGACAGTGCTTGCATCATCAGGGGTATTCTGCGCTACGCCCGGTGATAGATAAAGTAGTGCTTCTGAAGTAGATTGTGCATCCAGTGTGATCTGTTGGTTTTCCCGGGCATCTACTGCTATATCCATTAATATAGGATTGCCATCACTGTTTGTAGTAATTACTAGTTGAACACTGCCTTCAACCAGCTCTAAAGTGAATGAGCCATCGACACTAATGGAGCTGGACTCTATGGCTGAGTTTACTGCTATAATATTCGAACCTGGTGGAGCATCTACACTGCCTGAAACGCTAACGCTATTTACACCCGTATCTGTATCTCCACCACCCCCGCCACAGCCTACAGCAAGAACGCCCATCAAAATAAAAAACATTGCGATGTACAATGCCTTTAAAAAAGACGTATTCATTTGTTGCCTCAATTTGGAAAGCAAGGAATTTTGAAAAATAAAAGCTATATGTCTTTACCCCCCTTTAATTTCTCAGCCATCTTTGAAGCAATCATCTCGGCCTGTTCTTCCATGAGTTCCTTGCGATATGCCCAAAGAGCATGTCCCATTCCCAAAATCCAGAATACAGGCGCTACCCAAGTGAATATGATGGTCGGCACAAAAAACCACGCTATAATGAGATAAAGGAATTAATAATAAACCCGCCCCACTTCTTTCGTAAAAGAAAATAGGGAGGCGAAATAAAGATAATGGCGAAATACATCATTTGTCTTTACCTCTCTTTAGATTGAAAAATCAAAACTTCAAATAACCTTAATTTCCTTACGATTTATGTTCAGCATATAATGTTCGAGAAGTGTTAAGAGTTAGAGAACTAAATTAATTATCCAGCATCCATTCTGACTGACAGTGAGTGGTCTAAATTTTTAAAATTTACTGGCATGGTAAGAAAACGTTTTCACGCGCGAGTTTTTATCGAATTTGATAATTACTGTAAGTGTTTTCTGAGTAGTCGCACTTGCCCCTGCTGCGGTAGTTCCACTTCTACCATAACCCACCCCACCAAGTATTAAAATCTTGCCAAGTAGACCTCCGGCGCCGACGCCCGCCTTTACACCTTCTGATTGACCAGAGTGTGAATATGAAGCCTCTGTCGCAATCTTATCATAGATCCATGTCTCATCCCCCACACTATCTTTCGTAACAATATTTGGGGAACCCAACGCCTGGGCTACGTCAGCCTGGGACATACCCACACGAATTTCCTTTTGAACAATACCAACCGTCATTTCCCGCTCTCGTGTAGAACCAAGGGATTGTTGATGCTGGGCGGCTGTCATATGCGGTATACAGCCCGCAAGCAGCACAAACATCAAAAGACCGCCAACGCACACATATCTGACTCCCATTTTATTTCTGAACATCTCTTTACCTCCTTTACAGCTTTTCCCTTTCTATAAAGAGTCCTTTATCCACCTTTGCAAAAAACTCTTGATAAAACTTTAAATCTTCGATTAGTTCGACTGATGCCACTCTACCGCTACTATCATAAACCTTTTTCTGAAAATTAACTCGAACTCGCGTCTGCTTACCAAACTCACTCACATTAGCTGTGACTTCTACGGTGGCATTCTTTTCCCAGGCAGTTTTAAATAAAGTTCCCCAAAAAACAGCTCCTTTAGTTTCAACATCAATTTCCTTAGCAGCAGTTAACAACCCAAGTTCCACGTTTGCTTCTTTAACGATAAAACCATCATCCTGAAGGACATTGAGCATTGTCTTCAAAACCTTTTTTGAGTTACGGGTATCAAATAGACGCGTTTGAAGCTCACGTATTTGGAGTTGTGTTTTTTCAGGGCCCTTCTCTTTTACTTTACTTGCCGCTACCGCTCCACCCAAAGCACCGGCCCCAAGAGATATAAGCGGAACAGCAACGACACATCCAGAAAAGATAAAAGTCATAAGCACCAACAGAATTACTTTATACTTCAGAATCAAAAAGAGTTTACTCCTGTTTTGGATGTTAAAATTGCCTTATTACTATTTCCTCTGTGCTGAGCGGAGATCTTCCTTAAGCGTTTCAAGTGCTTCCTCAACCATTTGAGCTGAATGATGGGCTTCCGCATGCTGTCTAGCCTGTGCTTTTTCCTCAAGCTCGTGAGCAGAGTGTTGGAGATTCCTAATATCTCTATTAAGCAGTGTATATTCAGCACCTTCTAGATCAATAGTGTATTGTCGCATGCTCTGTGCTTTCTTTGAAATTTCCTCTGCGTGTTCCGCTATATCACCGTATGCATTTTTAGAGAAACCCTCTTTTATGGAGGAGAGAATGGTTTCGCTGTCCTCTACGGCAAATTCTAGTTTTCTTAAATTCCGGGTCCTCTCTTCTAGCTTTTTTCTAATCTCTGCGTCTTCCCTAGTTGATTCTGCAGTTTCATTTTTACAGCTTAAAGCTAAGAAAAGAAGGGCTAATGATAAGCAAATTCCAATACTACCTATCACCCAACTCCTATTCACTCCTGTACTATTCATCTTTCTTTACCTCCTTTAATTACTTCTTACTTTTTATTTCTTTTACTTCCTTACCTTACCAAATTCGCACTTTCCTGATTTAAATACCCAAGAGCTACCAGCTATTCACTGCCCGCCTTTTTCAAAATACTTAAGAACCAAAGAGAGTCTACTCCTCTTATGATTTTTAAAACAGCCCATCAAAATAAAGAAGAAGCCGAGCGGATTATCAAAAGTTCGGTATTTTCTACATGCTCTTTTTGTGGGTAATTTAGCTAGAGATGTATAAGAGAGTGATATACAGTAATTATAAAGTAACGATCAACGATACGAATGTATTTTGTATGTGAATATCTGTCCCTACCTCATTATCCTCTTCTTCTAAACCCACATTACTTTATTTACATAATATTTGAGAGTAAAAAACAACCCTGTCAGTAGAATTTTATCGCACTTGTCTATTCCTTGATATTTCTTTACTAATTACTGTCATGGTAGGAGCTTCGTTTAGCGAGCCCTAAAGCGGCTCAAGCGGCTCGATGATGGTGCTTCCGGTCTGCTCGTTCCTCTCTATGCGTATGCTGACCCTGAAAGTACGGCTTATGGTCTCTTCGGTGAGCACTTCGGCTGGGGTGCCGAATGAAACTACCCTC
This sequence comes from Candidatus Dadabacteria bacterium, assembly GCA_022564935.1. GTDB lineage: Bacteria > Desulfobacterota_D > UBA1144 > Nemesobacterales > JADFKM01 > JADFKM01. The sequence goes on along the minus strand of JADFKM010000006.1, from coordinate 19,482 downwards.
CCGCCGCTCATGGCCAGTATCTTGGTGCAGAACCTGGAGGCCAGGGTAAGGTCGTGGAGCACCACCAGGATGCCCTTGCCGCTACGGGTAAGCTCGACGAGAAGCCCCATTATCGTTAGCTGATGGTGGATATCAAGGTTCGAGGTCGGCTCGTCCATTAGAAGGAACGCGGGCTCCTGCACGAGCGCCCTGCCGATTGCGACGAGTTGCCTTTCTCCCCCCGAAAGGCTCGTTACGAGCCTTTCGGCAAAATCTTCCATTCCCACCACCTTCAGGCATTGCTCCGAAACTGTGTAGTCGTGAGCGCCTTCCATGCGTACTCCGCTGAGGTGAGGTATTCTCCCCATCAGTACCGCTTCTTCCACGGTGATAGGAAATGTGAATTCGGTGCTCTGCGGCACATAGGCTACGCTCCTAGCAAACGCCTGCGCGTCGTAGTGACTTACCGGCTCGCCCATCAACGTTACATCGCCGCTGTCCGGCTCGACTATGCGAACCATGTTCTTAATCAGGGTGGACTTCCCCGCGCCGTTAGGCCCTATTACACCTATCAGCTCCCCGGGGTTGAGCCCGAAGGTGATGTCTTTGATGATGGTCTTTCCATCGGCGATGTAGGTGACGTTATTCACTTCTATGGAGTTATTGCCGCTCACGACACACCCGCCATCTTGGCTCTGTTTTTCTTCAGAAGATACAGGAAGAACGGTACGCCGAGACACGCGGTGATGATACCCAGCCTGAGCTCAATAGGCCTGGCTAGAGTTCTCGAGAGGAGGTCGGCAAGCGGCAGGAACACGGCCCCCGTTAGGAAGCTTGTGGGGAGGAGCGCCCTGTGGTCGGCCCCTACGACGAACCTCATCAGGTGGGGTACTATGAGGCCCACGAACCCTATCACTCCGCTTACCGACACGCAGGCACCCACTATGAGAGAGCACAGGACGAGAAGTACGGTCTTTGTTCTCTGCACGTTGACCCCCAGGGTTACGGCCACCTCCTCGCCGAGCAGCATGGCATTTAGCTCTCTGGCGTAAAACAATATCCCCACAGCGCCGACAGCCACCGCCGGGGCGGCCAGCCGGATGTGCGCCCAGCCCCTTGCGTCCACGCCTCCCAGGAGCCAGAACAGCATCTCCTTCATCGTCCACACATTTGCAAGGGTGAGCACCAGCGTGGTAAGGGCGATAAACAGGGAGCCCAGCGCCACGCCCGTTAGAAGCAGCACCGAGCTTGGGGTGTATCCGTTCACCGTTGCCACTTTGTATACGGTGTAGGCTGTAATCAGCGTTCCGGCGAACGCCCCGAGGGGAAGGATGAGGACGCTTGAAGAGGCAAGGCCGGTATAGATTACGACAACCGCCACGAACGCCCCTCCGCTTGCCCATCCGAGAACTCCCGGCTCGGCCATAGGGTTTTTAAAAATCGCCTGCATTACGCAGCCTGTTATGGCGAGACCCCCCCCCACAAGCGAGGCGAGCAGAACCCTCGGGATTCGTATGTTTAAGAGAATCACCTCTTGAGAGCGGCTTATCTCGGCGTCGCCGATAAAGCCGAGCCCGACCGATTTTAACAGCACACCAAGCACGGTTTTCAGCGGGATCGATGCGCTTCCTACAAGTACGCAAACTGCGAGGATAACGATCAATACCGCTGAGCAGATCGCTACGGAGTAAAGAGTCCTCTTTCTAATGCCTTTCATCGTTGATTTCCTCGTTATTTTCCTGGGGAGGGTAGAAGCGGCTGTGCAATACCCTGATGCCGTTCACAACGTAGTGCGAGGCGCCTATAAGATATTTGTCGTCGATCAGGTAAACCCTGCCGCTCTTAACGGCCGTCGAGTGTTTCAGCACCGTTTCCTCTATGAGGCGTTTTGCGGAGTCCGGTCGCTCCGGGCTGTAGCTGTTCATAACTATCACGTCGGGGTCGAGCTCTATTATGAATTCGAGCGAGATCTTCCGGTTCCCTATTATCCCCGCCTCGGCTACGACGTTTATACCGCCCGCGTATTCTATTATGTCGCCTACGATTGAGCTACCGGCCGTGAACCCTGCCGGGCTGAAATAGAGCACCCTCGGCCTGCCGGCCTTCTCAGGGAGCGTTCTAGAAATCGCTTCGAGCTCGGTCTCCATCCCCTTTATCAGCGCAGCCGCTTTATCCTGTTCGCAAACTGCTTCCCCTATCAAGCGGATGTTCTTTTTAATGCCGTCTATGGACTCGAAGTACTCGAGCAGGACAAGCCGTATTCCGGCGTTCCGAAGCTGGAGCACGAAGTCCGGGTGAGAGAACTTGGCCAATACTACGACGTCGGGCTCAAGCTCCACTATCGTCTCTAGGTTTGCTCTCACGGTTGCGTTGAGCCCGGAAATACGCTCAGAAACGTTTGAGAGTTTTGCGTTCGCGCTCAGGTATGTAATACCTGCGATCCTGCCGCCCTCAACGAGGTCGACCAGTATCTCGTCGGAGGCCAGGTTTAGGGATACTATCCTCTTGGGACAGCCCCGCTTTGCTTCCAGAGCATGTGCCGAAGGGCTTAAGAAACAGAGCAGTAGAGCGGCCATAACACAACTGTGTAACAGGCAACCAGAGACCATACGCTCACTCCTTAAAACAAAGCGTTGATTTGACCCGGGAAGCGGCGGCTCATGAAATTTGGTGCGGCCGGAAAAGCAACGAGCAAAAAAGGGTAGAGCTTTCTAAGATGCATCGGTTGTGCCTATCTCCCGAGGCGTTTTATTCGAAGGCATGTTTTCCGGCTTCCGGCCCGGGACTCTTAGCCCCTGATCTCCCCTCTCAAGCCTTCCCGGAGATCCCTCACTAACGATAGTCTCTCCAGTGACTCTGGAGCTGGGTTGGCTGCTCCATATGGGATGGGGGATTCGGCCGGTTACGGCTGCGGGTTCAGCTCAGGAATCGCACCTGATTCCAATACCCCCTCGTATGAGGTGTTAGAATAACGATATTGGTTGTTTGTGTCAAATAGAAGGGTCGGGTGTTTGGGCCTATTGCGGCTTGGTTTTTCGGATTTGGAAAAGGTTTCTGGATTGGTATATTTAGATGGTGTTCAGGAACCCGGAGTTGAGCGGGTACTCTCTTCGATGGAGGAACACGCATATCGGTCGCTTTAGGAAGTGAGGGGAGCCGCTTCCCTTACCCCCACCCCCGGCGGCCCCTCGAGCGGACTATGGATAACAAGAAGGCTGTGGTAATTGTATCGGGCGGCATCGACAGTTCCACGCTCCTCTACACGGTTTCAGAGCAGGGGTTTGATATCCATGCTCTTACGTTTATCTACGGTCAGAAACACATCAAGGAAATAGAATCGGCCCGGAAGGTCTGCTCTATGCTTGGGGTTTCCCACAGGGTTGTTGACCTGTCGGCGCTTAAAGGGCTTCTCTCGGGCTCGGCCCTTACAGATTCAACTATCGATATCCCGGAGGTTCCCGAGACGCTGGAGCATTATGGCACTCTTGCCGCTACAATAGTGCCCAACAGGAATGCTATCTTCTTATCCATCGGGGTAGGGCTTGCCGTAAGCGCCGGCGCCGGTCGTGTGTACTTCGGCGCTCACCACTCTGATCGGGGCGTGTACCCCGACTGCAGGCGCGAGTTTATCGAGGCGTTCGAGGCGGCGGAGCGCCTAGCCACCGACGTGCCCGGACTGCGGGTGGAGGCCCCTTTTGTGGACATGAACAAGTCTGAAATAGTGAGCCTCGGCGCCTCTCTGGGAGTGCCCTACGACATCACGTGGTCGTGTTACAAGGGGGGGCAGAAGCACTGCGGGGTTTGCAGCTCGTGCAGGGAGAGGAAGAGGGCGTTTGCCGAGTCCGGGGTTGCAGACCCGACTCGCTATGAGGGGTGATGTTTCAATGCCGATGCGCAGCTTTGAATTGAATGCCATGAACACAAAACGTAAGGCAGAAGGCAGCGGGTAAGTGCCGGGTTTAGTGTTAATAGTGTGAGGAACTAACAAAAATAATGCTGGGATAAAGTAGAATATGAGAGTTAGCGAGATTTTCTTTTCTTTGCAGGGCGAGGGTATTTATATTGGAGCGCCGACTGTATTTGTGCGCCTTTACGGCTGCGACTTGAGGTGTGAGTGGTGCGACACGATGTATGCGGTCGAGGGGGGAGAGTTCCGGACTATGTCTGTGAGTGAAGTGGTTGAGCGCGTGGAGGGCTTGCGCTGTAAAACCGTCTGCATTACCGGAGGAGAGCCGCTCCTGCAGGAAGAAGAAGTAAAGGAGCTTGCCGCAATACTGCTTAAAGGCGGATATCACATACTACTTGAGACGAGCGGTCACATGGAGCCGCCTCCGGTGTTTTTCGACGATGGGTGTGTGATAAGCCTGGACTGCAAGTGTCCGGGCTCGGCTATGGAGAGCAGCACGGACTTTGGACTTTTCAGGAAGCTGGGAGAAAAAGACCAGCTTAAGTTTGTGATCAAAGACGAGGCCGATTACCTCTACGCTAAGGGAGTTTTGAGGGAGCATCCCACAAGGGCATGCGTTGTGTTTCAGCCCGTAGGCGGCACGGAGATGAGGTGGATTGCCGATAGGGTGCTCCGTGACAAAATGCGGGGAGTAAGGGTACTGCCCCAGCTGCACAAGCTCATCTGGGGGAACAAAAGAGGAGTGTGAGGAGGGCACGGGACGGCGGGGTGTAATTTGAAGAAAGGTGATGAAAGTATGTACTCATTTATTGCGCTTTTGCATCAAAGCTAAGTGTGAGACTTCACGGAATAAATGCGTGTGGTGTTAGCATGATGCAGGAGGGAATTCTTTTTCGAAAGTGGGCCGGCGTGCCGCCATTATATGTAACTTCTCTATTTTTTCTCAAACTTCGTGTATAATGTTAAGTTTAGGGGGTGGAATTCCCACTGTAACGGATCTTAAAGATTCAAGGATAATTTCTGCAATACTAAGATTTAGTTCTAAAGAGATATGATAATTTCATCCCCGAAATTGGTTAACCTGTTAGCTCGTTGATACTATGGCTAACGAACCGAATGCTCAGCCGATAGGGTGGTATCTAGAGGGTGCCTTAAACGACGACAGGACATGGGTTGTGCCCATTACGGTCTTCCCTTTCCGTGTTGGGAGACATAAGGACTGCGACCTGCCCTTGATGCCGAAAAACATCTCCAGGTGCCATGCCGAGATCGTTCCCCTTGAATCTGATCTTATCATTCGCGATCTAGAAAGCTCCAACGGGACATATGTGAATCACAAGAGGATCAGAAGGGAAATGGCACTGAAAAGTGGCGACATAGTCCATTTCGGAACCCTTGAGTTTCAGATTCTGAAAAAGGATGTGATTGATGCCGCTCTCGGCGAGAGCACGATTCTATACAAGAATGTAGACGAAATCCCCAAGGGTTACGACGCCTATATGCACACGTTTGAAGAGATGCTCCGGAAAAAGGCGGTGGTTCCTTATTACCAGCCTATAATCAAAATGAGCTCAAAGAGCATCATAGGGTACGAAGTCCTAGGCCGGTCGTTTTATAAAGATCTGCCTTCCAGTCCCGTAGAGTTGTTCAACATAGCCTCGTGTATAGGGCTCGAGGCGGACCTCAGTCAGGTATTTCGTGATGAAGGCGTCAGGGTGGCGAAGTCCAAGCAAGGCTCGCCTAACCTGTTCGTGAACACCCATCCGGTTGAGATGTACAGGATGACGCTTCTCGAGTAGCTCAAGGACATACGGAAACTTGCGCCCGCTTTGCCCATAACCCTTGAGGTAAATGAGAAATCGGTGTACGACCTTAGCCTGATGAAGCAGCTCAGGCTCGCTTTAAACGACCTCAACATCGGCCTTGCCTATGATGATTTCGGCGCCGGGCAGGCGCGCTTCAAGGAGCTTATCGAGGTTCCCCCCGACTATCTCAAGTTCGACCCCGGACTTATCAGGAACATCCACAAGGCTGCGAAAAAGTTTCAGCACCTTGTAAAGAGCCTCGTGAAGATGGCCCAGGACCTTGACATCGACACCGTGGCCGAGGGCATAGAGGGCGTCGAGGAGTACGAAATCTGTTTGGAAATGGGCTTTAACTACGCCCAGGGCTTTTACTTCGGCAGACCGGCCCCTGCCGACGAGGTGCTCGCTTAGCTCGGCTTTATTCTAAATCCTCCCCACCCTTTTTTTTTTAGCAAAATCAGAAACCCCGTTGTTTCTTGACATGTATCCGCACCCGCTTTACCATCATCTTATGGGATGGAAGAAGGTGCTTTAAAGAATATAGTTCTGAGATAACCGGCGGTTAGAGGGTGCCGAGACTGCGTGACAATATGAGTTGGCTGCAAACACAAGAGGCGTATCGGGACGTTGGCGGAGCGAGTGCGCTCGGTTTTACATTCTCATACATCCACCTCTTTTAGCGCCCGGTAGCGCTACCCCCTGGTGCAGGGAATATGCCTGAAATTCTCCACATCCACTTTTTCTATGAGCATTGGTTGATCACCTCCGTTATAGCGGTTGTATTGATCGTGGCCCTTCACGATATATTGCAGAGAAAGCACGCGATTAAGCATAATTTCCCCATTATTGGCCACTTTCGATACTGGCTTGAGATGGCCGGCCCAGAGATGAGGCAGTACTGGGTTGCGCACGACAGGGAGGAGCTTCCGTTTAACCGCTCGGAGCGCACCTGGATTTACACCTCGTCCAAGGGTATTGATAACACCATAGGATACGGCTCCAGCGAGCTTATGTATGAAGTGGGTTATCCGGTAGTCAAACACTCCCAGTTTCCCATTGCCGAGGACAAGGGGGCACGGGAGCGGCTCCTCTCACGTTCGCAGACCACGTAGCCCTGCCCTTTAAGATAGGGTTCGCCAGGGTGTACGAGATATTTCAGAGCGCCGGGCTGTCAAGAGACATCGTGTGGATCGGGAGCGGGAAGCTGGGATTTCCCGACCGCGCAGTCGTAGCCTTTGCCATGGGGTGCGACATCGTCCACATCGCTAGGGAGGCGATGATATCCATAGGCTGCGTCCAGGCCATGAGGTGCCACACCGACTGGTGCCCCACGGGGATCACAACACAGAATTGGTGGATGCAGGCCGGGCTGGACATCGAAGACAAGACCGCGAGGTTCGCCCGGTTCATGAAGAGCTTCAGGGCTGAGCTCCTGGCCCTTTCTCACGCCGCCGGCTGCCACCACCCCTGCCAGTTCACGGGCTTTGACGTCGAGATCAGCACGGGCGTGAACCAGTTTTGCACCCTCGAAGAGATCATGGGCTACAAGCGCGACCCCGCACTGTTCACATCGATGGAAGACTACGGCCCGGTGGGCTAGACCCCCTCGTTGTGGAGTGCGGCGTCTTAAGCCGTCCGGAGCCAGGATGGGTATCCACTCTCAATTTTGAATAAAGGAGACGGGACTTTCGCTTTCACCTTTAAGGAACTTTTGATCCGCCCCTTCCGTAATTATTTTGATTGTTGTTAGCCCCAAAATATAATATAATGGTGTTAAAGGTGGAAATGAAACGTTGGGAGTAGAAAGATGGGTTTAAGAAGAAGTTTTTGCATTCATTTGGGTTTAACGGTCGTCTTTTTAATAGTAAGCGCGACCGCTCTTCCGGCAGGCGCTTTAGCCAAGAAGGGGTTCTCTGCACGTACCGACACGTCGTGGGGGCTTCATACGGCCACCTTCAGAACTCCTCACGGAAATGTAAAGGTGAACCTTCCCGATGACATGGCGGCGGGGGACACGCTTTCGGGAACGGTCGTGGCGGAGCCCTTCGGCGAGAACGAGCGGGAGTGGCAGCGCAACGAGGACGAGCTTAACGGCTATGTGATCGAGGTTGAAAAAAAGAAGACCGCCGTTTCCGGGAAAATCCTCAAGATTGCAGTTCCCGTAACAATAGCCGGGGGCGTTGTGTCGCTCATACTGCGGGACAGCAAGGGCAAGAAGCTGGCGAGCACAATGGTTCCGGTTAATCCAACTCCTCCCGCCATAGAGCGCCCTCCCGTTCCAACGGAAGACGACTTCCATCTTCCGACAGTTGGCCAGCCCGGAAGACCGGTCGAGATCGAGGGGCCTTTCGACGGGGACTTCGACACGACCGGAGTGGAGATAGGGGGGGAAGAAGTAGATATTCTTGCCGAGTCCCCACGGAAGACGGTCGTCTTGAGTCCGAAGGACGTGGTCGGGCCTACTACGATTAAGCTTACGGAGGGTGACGTCACGGTGTCGGGAACGATGCACAACCTGCGGGTCAGGCTTTCGGCACCGAAAACGAAGCTCCTAAGGGGTGAAGAAACCACGTTGGGCGTCAACGTTTCTGGGCTTGAGGGTATCACCGAGCCAGTGATGCTTAACCTTTACAACGAAACGCCTGAGGTGGTAAACATGGAAGGCGGCAATGCTCAGACCATCTCCATAGCCCCCGGAGATGTCGGGACGGAGGGCATATATTCGTTCGAGCGTACTCTGCTCGGCGTCCAAACGGGCTCATTCAATATACTCGTGCAGGTACAGGCCGGCGCAGTTGCGCACAAATATGCGACGACCAAAAAGTGGAAGAGCAAAGGGCACGAATTTGAGGGATCCGGGAAGTGGGGGCCGAGGCATCGTCTTGCTCGGAGCGTTAAAGACAAGGTGCCGGGAGAACACGAAGACGCAAAATCTCGGAGCTGGGATAAAGAAAAACACAGCGAATCGAAAACTCAGAAATGGGACAGCGAAGGTCATGAGTTCGAGCGCAGCAGAAAATGGAATGGGCATAAATACACTCAGTCTAAGAAATGGGTTCATACAAACCACGACGAGGCTGTTACGTCGAGGTGGGACAGACACGGGCATAGCATAAGGAATTCGAAGGAATGGCGCGGCGACGGCCACGACTATCAGGAGTCTAGGAAGTGGGAGCGCAGGAAGCCGAAAAAACATGCTTACGAGACGACCAAGAAGTGGAAAGGGTACGGGCACGAATTTGAGGAGTCCGGAAAGTGGAAGGCTAAGAAACATTCTGAGAGTAAATCATTGAAAGGCTACGAGCACGACGAAGAGACAAGCAAACAGTGGGGTGAGGACAGACACAGGCAGGCATTGACCAGGTCGTGGAGAGGCGACGAGCACGGCTACACGGAATCCAGGAGGTGGAAAAGGGAGAGACATAACTTCAATACAACAAAGCGATGGAACGGCGAAGGTCACAGCTACTCGGAGAGCAGTAAGTGGTAAGGGCCGGTATTTTAGCTGCCGATAACTTTTTCTCCGGATGTGTTTGGATTTGAGAAAACCGGTTTCGGTTGCCGTTGTTTTGCTCGTCGGTTTGATATCTTTCGGGTGCGTCACGAGGTCGGTTCAGAACAATGGCCCTGTTGAGACCGCCGAAAAGAGAGGGTATGAGGACGCGGGCACCGGCGGCGACAACTACCTCTCGGGTGTCGTAGTGGGCGAGGGGGTAGAGCCCGAGCGGGAAGGACGGCGGAGTCCCTTAGCCGCTGAAAGCAAGACCCTGTACACAAACCAGAAGTTCATTGAGTCCCTATACTCCAATCTGAATGTCAACGATGTGGACGCCGTGTTCGTCTATGTGTTTTTCTCCCTGCCCGAACAGGTCTACGTATACCCGACGGAGAACTATTACTATTTCTCTTTCTATTCAACCGGCAGGTGGTTCTGGGGCAATATTCGATTGGGCGTCGAAGAGCGGAAAAGTGGCGCGCTTAACTTCGTCTACTACGAATATATCGACGACCCCAAGAGCCCGGATGAGTCTCCCACATGGCATAAAGAGTTTGGCGCCGTAGACGGGGTTGCCCTCAACGAGCTTTCTGCTCTGCGGTATAAGGCGACTTACAGGGGCAAGAGTGTGATCTTCAATTTAAATGATATCGGGCAAGACCCTCCAAGGCTTTTCAAACTGAGAAATGACGAAGAGCTCTCGGCTAAAACATTCGACGAGTCCGGCTACCGGTTCTTCCTCATTTTCGACAAGAAGCATTCACATTTTATGTGGATTTTGAACGAGGAGCAAGGGATGCCGGGAGTTATGAAGCCCCTCTCCGGGGAAATCGTCTACGACGCTTTGAGCGGCTTTGCGTTCTATGTGAATAAGAAAGAGCGCAGGAAGATCCTTATCGGCATATGGGCGCGCAACGTTCGGAGAAACAACTACTGGGACGGCCCCTTCGACCAGCTGGCGGACAATTATGTCAACGCGAAGCTGGCTGAGTTTATCCAGCGGGCCTATCCTTACACAAGGTCAAGGATCGACAAGTATGGGAAATTTATCGATGAAAAAGGGTTCAGGGTAGCTATTACCCCTTACTATGAGTATGAGTCGCTCAGCGATTTGCTCGATTTAGTTGAGGACTGCAAAAAACAGCCGTCGGATGAATTCTATCCCTGCATAACCTACGACTATAAGACGTCGTTCGGCTCACGGTAAGGGGTTTATGCTAAGCGGCTTGAGTTTGGCGGAGGTCGTTAAACTTCCTCGGAGCCGGGCTGCCTGAAACGAAAAGGGGGCTTCTTCGATTCCATGAGCGCATCAACCTCGGCCCCGTCGGGTCTGATTGAGCGCCCATTTCCCTCAAGCCTCAAATCTCAGGCACGGGCACGATATCGTCTATCGGCTCATCATCGGGTGGCATAATAACTTCACCTCCCCCGTTATCGCCCTTGGCTATGCTGACTATGGCTATGATAATGCCTACGGCGACCACCCCTGCGATAAACAGGATTACGTTCCTCTTCTTAAGGGATTTTACAGGGGCCTCTTCTTCGGGCGGCACGGCGGCTTTCGGCTCTACGACTATCCCTTTTATCTCGTCGTCCGAGACTACGGGGGCGTTGTCTATCGTTTCGATGACCCTCCATTCATTATTTTCATCCCGTGGGCTGTTAACTGTACTTGGTCCGGGATATCGGACTGTTTGACACCCACTCAGAAGAACCAGGGATAAAATTAGATAAAAAGAAACGGTTTTCCTAAACATTGCTGAAGCGAAAATACCGATAAATCGGTTAATCCTTTTATATTTTATAATACGACACATAGGCGTTATAAGTCAATCCGGTTGTATTCTGATTCAGTTCCGCTTTTTGCCTACAATGATTCGGGTCTCTGTTTGACGGTTTCCTAAAAAAGGATGGTCTATCCTCTTGGAATTTTTTGGCTCTACCAGACCGAGCCGAACTGACATTTAACCGCCCTGCTGGTATATTATGGCTCTTGCGGCGGGACTGTGAGCAGCCTGCCGCCTTCGTAATCAACCCGCGTTAAGAGTTCAATGTTTGGGAGGAGGGCCCATGATAAAGCACATCGTTATGTGGAAGCTGAAGGAGCATGCGGCCGGAGCCGGGGCGCAGGAGAACGCGCGGATACTGAAAACGCGGCTGCTCGAGCTCAAGGACTCAATACCGCATATAAAAGAGATCGAGGTCGGGTTCAATTTCAACCCCTCCGAGGCGGCCTGCGACGTCGTGCTGTATTCGGTGTTTGAGAGCAGAGATGACCTGGAGACTTACCAGAAGCACCCGGAGCACCGAAAGGTTGTAGGCTTTGTGAACGAGATACGCTCCGATAGGCACGTCGTGGACTACGAGACATGACTCCGCGTTTTTTCATGTAGACTGCATTTGCTGCGCCCTGTGTTCGGCCCTGGTCTTCGGTAGTATACTTTATGGCCGGGCTGCTGTGGAAATTACTCAAGCTGGAGCGTATTTATGATTGAATGGAACGCCAGCCCCGAGCTGATAAGAATAGGGTTTTTGTCCATCAGGTGGTACAGCCTGTGCTTTGCCGCCGCATTCTTCTTTATGTTTTTCATAATGCGCCGGATGTTCAGGAGCGAAGGGGTTCCTGAGGGCTACCTCGATGACCTGTTCCTCTACATGTTTCTGGGCGTTATTATCGGCGCGCGCCTGGGCCACGTCTTGTTCTACGACCCGGGGTTTTACTTTGAACATCCCCTGGAGATTCTCAAGGTTTGGAGGGGCGGCCTCGCCAGTCACGGCGCCGCCTTAGGCATCCTTGTGGCCCTGGTTATATATGTAAGGAGGCACCCGGATCTGACCTTCAGATGGACGCTCGACAGGCTGGCCGTGGTCGCGCCCCTGGGCGCTGCATTCGTGCGCATAGGCAACCTTTTCAACTCAGAGATTTACGGCAAGCCCGCCGGAGTCCCCTGGGCTTTTGTCTATAATAAGATTGACCTTATACCCAGACACCCCACTCAGCTCTACGAAGCCCTGTCATATCTGATTTTGTTCGCAGTTATGATTTTTGCCTACAGGAGCAGGCGCATACGGGAGGAGGGGGGGTTCCTGCTGGGGATTATGATGACGGGGCTTTTCGCTTCCAGGTTCGTTATAGAGTTTTTCAAGGAAGTCCAGGTAGCGTTCGAGAAGGGCTTGCTCATCAACATGGGTCAAATATTGAGCATCCCTTTCATGTTGTTTGGAATATACCTTCTGGTAAGGTCGATCAAGAATACGCGCGGGGAGCAGAAGGGCTAGGGGAGAGTCTTCCAAGATAACGGCTCTCAGTGTGTTTTCAACGCCTGCAATGTGTATTTATCTCCCCAATAAATTTAGTCATAATAGGAAGATGCGGGTAGCTTTGATGCGATATCTATAGCATGAGAGGCGCATTGTCCCCCAGTGATTTGATTAATTTAAGTGAAATGAATATACTTGGACATTGCGGGTGATAACCCCCCGCATTTGGCTGCAAAGTAAGCGAAGGATTCTTGAGACAATACCGAAGGAGACAGAGATGGCAGATGTTAAGTTCGGCATGTGCGCTCCAATGCCGGGGGCTGACCTGGAAGGGATAATAAATTTTGCCGTCAGGTGCGATGAGCTTGGCTTCGACAGCATTTGGTTTCCCGACCACCTGCTTTTCGTGGCCAAGGCGCAGTGCCCCGAGGCCTGGACTGTGGCGTCGCTTGCGGCCGATAAGACGCGTAACATCTCGCTCGGCACGGTGTCGGACCCCGTCAGGATGCATCCGGCCGTTTTCGCACAGCGCCTCGCCACCACAGACCACATCGCGAAGGGCAGGGTGAGCCTCACGCTAGGCGTCGGTGAGTCAATGAACCTCGACCCGTTCGGCATTCCTTGGGACAGACCCCTCTCAAGGCTGCGTGAGTTTGTCGAAGTTATGAGAATGCTGTGGGCGGGTGAGGACCCCATGGATTACGGAGGGGAGTTTTTCAGCCTCGACAAGGGCTATTTACAGATTCACCCCTTCAACCGCGACTCCATACCCATAAACATCGCCACGCACACCCCGAAGGGACTAAAAACCACGGGGGAAATCGCAGACGGCTGGCTCCCTATCGACCTCAACCCCTCTCTTTACAGAACTTACCTGGACGCAATCGAGGAGGGCGCCAAGGGCGTCGGGAGGTCTCTTGAGGGCTTCGAGCCGTGCCTATGGACTTTTACCTCCCTCGGGAAGGACGAAGACGAGGCATACAAGACCCTGGAGCCGTTCAAATACGTCCTCATTATGCAGAACGAGCTTAAGAACGCGGGCTACGACATCGACATACCCCCGGAGTATGCCGGGCTCAACTATTTCAACGTCCTGCCCACAGACGAGCAGGGCAGGCAGAGGCTGAGGGATTTAGGGCAGCTCTACCCGCGGGAGGCCATTATCGATTTCACCATCACTGGCTCGAAGAGCGACTGCATACAGAAGATCGAGAAGTTCGTCGAGAGCGGAGTGAGACACTTTGTGCTTTTCTACAGGTTCAGCCCCGATCCCGAGGAGACCCTGCGAGTGTATGCCGAAGAGATAATGCCGTATTTCAAAGGAGGGGGCTAATGCCGAAGACTACGCTTAGGAAGATAGAGAAGAAGACGGTCATTTCCACCGGCCCTGGCGATTCGGTGAAGACGGCTGCGATGCTGATGAGGGAAAAGATGGTCGGAAGCGTTGTCATCGTGGAGAATAAAAGGCCCATCGGTATAATTACCGACAGAGACATCACCGTTAGAGTCGTGGCGGACGGGCTGGATGTGGCCAAGACGAAAGTTAGGGAAGTCATGACCGGTGAGCTTATCACCGCCAATGAAGACACCAGGGCAGCGGAGCTTCTAAAGGTCATAGACGAAAACGGCATTAGGCGCGTGCCCATAGTGGATAAGAACGGGCACCTCTCGGGCATAATCACCCTCGACGACCTCCTGCAGATCGTCGTCGGCGGCAAGGAGGCCGGCGAGGCGCTCGTCGACGATGCGCGCGTGCCGCTGATCAGCGCGACGGGGAGCTGCGCCATGGGCCGCGCGGTCGGCGCCCGGGTGGCGGCCCGGCTCGGCCGCTCGCTCCTGGAGCTCGGCGGCAACAACGGCATGATCGTCGCGCCCTCGGCCGACCTCGACCTCGCCGAGCGCGCCATCCTGTTCGCCGCCGTCGGCACGGCGGGCCAGCGCTGCACCTCGCTCAGGCGCCTGATCGTCCACGAGGACGTCTACGACGCGCTGCTGCCGCGGCTGAAATCGGCCTATGCCTCGGTCGCGGTCGGCGATCCGCTCGATCCCGGCACGCTGATCGGCCCGCTGATCCGCGAGGCGGCATACGATAAGATGCAGGCGACGCTGGAGACGGTCGCGGGCGAGGGCGGCGCGGTGTTCGGCGGCGAGCGGGTGCTCGCCGGCGAGCTGCCCGACGCCTACTACGTCACGCCCGCGATCGTCGAGATGCCCGGCCAGACCGGGACCGTGCGCGAGGAAACCTTCGCCCCGATCCTCTACGCCATGAAGTACCGCGACCTCGACGGCGCGATTCGCATCCACAACGGCGTGCCCCAGGGGTTGGCGTCGTGCATCTTCACCACCGACCTGCGCGAGGCCGAGACGTTCACCTCGGGCGTCGGCTCGGACTGCGGCATCGTCAACGTCAACATCGGGCCGAGCGGAGCCGAGATCGGCGGCGCGTTCGGCGGCGAGAAGGACACCGGCGGCGGCCGCGAATCGGGCTCGGACGCGTGGAAGAGCTACATGCGGCGCGCCACCAACACGATCAACTACTCGAACGAGCTGCCGCTGGCGCAGGGCATAAAGTTCGGCGACGACGGCTGACGCCCGCCGGCCGCAGCCGAGGCGGGGATAGGCGCTCCCCGGTCCCAAGCAGTGGAGGTCAAGCGATGAAGCTCGAAGGCTCTTGCCACTGCGGCGCGGTGCGGTTCGCGGTCGAATCGCGGACGCCGTACCCCTTTATGCGCTGCTACTGCTCGATCTGCCGCAAGACCGCGGGCGGCGGCGGCTACGCGATCAACATCATGGGCGACGCCGGGACGCTCGCCGTCGAAGGTGAGGACAACGTTAGCGTCTATCGCGTCCGGCTCCCGGCCGAAGCCGGCGACGAGCAGGGGTTGAGCCCGGCGCGGCGTCATTTCTGCCGGGTCTGCGGCAGCGCGCTGTGGGTCGCCGACCCGGGCTGGCCCGAGCTCGTTCACCCCTTCGCCTCGGCGATCGACACGCCGTTGCCCGTGCCGCCCGAGCGC
Organism: Candidatus Dadabacteria bacterium; assembly: GCA_022564935.1. Classification (GTDB taxonomy): domain Bacteria; phylum Desulfobacterota_D; class UBA1144; order Nemesobacterales; family JADFKM01; genus JADFKM01. Next base: position 4,020 of record JADFKM010000006.1, on the reverse strand, counting down.
GTCCACATCATGCTCGACTCCAGGGCGCCCTGGGCCGAGGCGCCCGAGACCGGCCGCGACAGCCACTTCCCCGAGTACCCGGGCGAATCGATCGAGGACTGGCACCGCCGCCACGGGCTGTACCAATGATTCCGCCGGGCGGCGTCGCGCAAGGCACGCGATTGACTCGCCGGGACAACGCCTTACAATGGCTTCGCGCGCGCCATCCGGGGGGCGCGCGGTGTGTGTCCGGAGAACAATAAAATGGCCCAGTCGCAGCGGCCTCTGTCACCGCACCTCCAAATCTACAAGCCGCAGCTCACGTCGGTTCTCTCGATCTTCCACCGCCTTACCGGGGTCGGCCTCGCCGTCGGCACGCTGTTCCTCACCTGGTGGCTGATCGCCGCCGCCATCGGGCCCGGCGCTTATCAGACCACCCAGGCGTTCTACGGCTCGTGGTTCGGCTATCTCGTCCTGTTCGGCTTCTCGGCGTGCCTGTTCTATCACCTGTGCAACGGCGTCAGGCACCTGGTGTGGGACCTGGGATACGGCTTCGAGATCGAGGACGTCTACCGCTCGGGCTGGGCGATGCTCGCCGCCTCGGTGACGCTCACCGTCGTCGCCTGGATGATCGGACTGGGAATCGGGGGCTGACATGAGCCTGCGCACGCCGCTCGGCCGGGTCCGCGGGCTCGGCGCCGCCAAGGAGGGAACCGGTCATTTTTGGGCCCAGCGGCTCACCGCGGTCGCTCTGGTGCCGTTGACGTTTCTCTTCGTCGTCTTCGTCTTTCTCATGATCGGGGCCGACCACGCCCGCGCCGTCGCGTTGATGGGCAATCCGCTGGTCGCCGTGATCATGCTCCTGTTCATCGTCGCCGGCTTCTATCACATGAAGCTCGGCATGCAGGTGGTAATCGAGGACTACATCCACCACGAAGGCGTCAAGACCGGCTCGGTGCTGCTGGTCTTGCTGGGCAGCTTCGCGCTCGGCACAGCGTGCGTGTTCGCCGTGCTCAAGCTCGCGTTCGGGGGATGAGCGCCGTGACCCAGGCGTATCCGATCACCGAGCACAGCTACGACGTCGTCGTCGTCGGCGCCGGCGGCGCCGGCCTGCGCGCCACCTTCGGCCTGGCCGAGCAGGGGCTCAAGACCGCGTGCCTGACCAAGGTGTTCCCGACTCGCAGCCACACCGTCGCCGCCCAGGGCGGCATGAGCGCGGCGCTCGGCAACATGGGCGAGGACGACTGGCGCTGGCACATGTACGACACGGTCAAGGGCTCGGACTGGCTCGGCGACCAGGACGCCATCGAGTACATGTGCCGCGAGGCGGCGCAGGCGGTGATCGAGCTCGAGCACTACGGCGTGCCGTTCTCGCGCACCGAGGACGGACACATCTACCAGCGCGCCTTCGGCGGCATGAGCACGCATTACGGCAAGGGCCAGGCGATGCGCACCTGCGCCGCCGCCGACCGCACCGGCCACGCCATCCTGCACACGCTCTATCAGCAGTCGCTCAAGCACGACGCCGAGTTCTTCATCGAGTATTTCGCGCTCGACCTGATCATGGACGCGGACGGCGCGTGCCGCGGGGTGATGGCGTGGAACATGGACGACGGCGCCATCCACCGCTTCCGCGCCCACATGGTGGTGCTGGCGACCGGCGGTTACGGCCGCACGTACTTCTCGTGCACCTCGGCGCACACCTGCACCGGCGACGGCAACGCCATGGCGTTGCGCGCCGGGCTTCCATGCCAGGACATGGAGTTCGTGCAGTTCCATCCCACCGGCATCTACGGCTCGGGCTGCCTGATCACCGAAGGATCGCGCGGCGAGGGCGGCTACCTCACCAATTCGGAGAACGAGCGCTTCATGGTGCGCTACGCGCCCACCGCCAAGGACCTCGCCTCGCGCGACGTGGTGAGCCGGGCGATGACGCTGGAGATTCGCGACGGCCGCGGGGTCGGGCCCGAGAAGGACCATATCCACCTGCACCTCGAGCACCTCGGCGCCGAGCTCCTCGAGGAGCGGCTGCCGGGAATCTCGGAATCGGCCAGGATCTTCGCCGGCGTCGACGTCACCGCGGAGCCGATCCCGGTGATCCCGACGGTGCACTACAACATGGGCGGCATCCCGACCAACTACCACGGCGAGGTGGTGACGCTCAAAGACGGCGACCCGGACGCGGTGGTGCCCGGGCTGATGGCGATCGGCGAGGCGGCCTGCGTCTCGGTCCACGGCGCCAACCGGCTGGGCTCGAACTCGCTCCTCGACATCGTCGTGTTCGGCCGCGCCGCGGCGCTGCGCGCCGCCGAGATCGTCACCCCCGGCGCGTCGCACAAGCCGCTCGGCAACGGTGCCGGAGAGGCGGCGCTCGACCGGCTCGACGCGCTGCGCAACGCCAGCGGCGGAAGCCCGACCGCCGAGATTCGCCTCACCATGCAGCGCGCGATGCAGGCCAATTGCGCGGTCTTCCGCACCGGCGAGATCCTCGGCGAGGGCGTGGCCAAGCTCGACGAGATTTACAAGTCGTTCGACGACGTGCGCGTCTCCGACCGTTCGATGGTGTGGAACTCGGACCTCGTCGAGACGCTCGAGCTCGACAACCTGCTCAGGCAGGCGGTGGTGACGATCAACTCGGCGAGCAACCGCACCGAGAGCCGCGGCGGGCACGCCCGCGAGGACTACCCCGACCGCGACGACGAGAACTGGATGAAACACACGCTGGCCTGGGTCGGCGACGACGGCAAGGTGCGCATCGACTACCGGCCCGTGCATCTCTACACGCTGACCGACGAGGTCGAGGTGTTCCCGCCGAAGGCGCGGGTGTACTAGGGCCGCCCGCCGGTTCAGCTCCGAGGAGGAGACATGGCCGAGTTCATGCTGCCCGCCAACTCCAAGATCGGCCCCGGCAAGGCGCATCCGGCGCCCGCCGGCGCGACCAACGTGAAGCGCTTCAAGGTCTACCGCTGGGAGCCCGATTCGGGCGACAACCCCAGGGTCGACACCTACGAGATCGACCGCGATGCGTGCGGGCCGATGGTCCTCGATGCGCTGATCAAGATCAAGAACGAGGTCGACGCGACGCTCACCTTCCGGCGCTCGTGCCGCGAGGGAATCTGCGGCTCCTGCGCGATGAACATCGACGGCACCAACACCCTCGCCTGCACCCAGCCGATCGACGACACCAAGGGCGACGTCGCGGTCTATCCGCTGCCCCACATGCCGGTGATCAAGGACCTGGTGCCCGACATGACCAACTTTTACGCCCAATACGCCTCGATCAAGCCGTGGCTCCAGAGCCAGACGCCGCCGCCCGACAAGGAGCGGCTGCAGTCGAAGGATGACCGCGCCAAGCTCGACGGGCTGTATGAATGCATCCTCTGCGCCTGCTGCTCGACGAGCTGCCCGAGCTACTGGTGGAACAGCGAACGCTACCTGGGCCCGGCGGTTCTGTTGCAGGCGTACCGCTGGCTGGTCGACAGCCGCGACGAGCACACCGGCGAGCGGCTCGACGAGCTCGAGGACCCGTTCCGGCTCTACCGCTGCCACACCATCATGAACTGCACCCGCACCTGCCCCAAGGACCTAAACCCGGCCAAGGCGATCGCCGGGATCAAGAAGATGTTGGTCGAGCGCCGTATGTGATAGGCGCGGCGCGGCGGGGGGGCGGAAGGGCGGCTGGCCGGACTCGCCGCCCATTGTGCTGTGTTCTGCTGGGACCCGGAGCGGCGCCTGCTGGCGATCGGCGGAGCGGCTTGCTAATCTAGAAAGGCAATGACCCAGGAACAGCAGGTTCTCCGCCCGTGAGTCTCTACACCCAACTCCGCGCACGTGAGGAGGCGGACAACCCCGTCCGCGTCGGGCTCATCGGCGCCGGCAAGTTCGGCGCCATGTTTCTCGCCCAGGCCCGCCGGACGCCGGGGCTTCACATCATGGCGGTGGCCGATCTGTCGCTCGAGCGCGCGCGCGGCGCCTGCCGCCGGGCGGGCTGGCCCGACGAAGCGTTCGCCGCCGCCGATTTAGATCGGGCGCGGGCTTCGG
>JADFKM010000087.1 GCA_022564935.1 Candidatus Dadabacteria bacterium | reverse complement strand
TTTCAGACATGCTATGGGCTAAATAATATGCAGCATAAACTCCATTTAGTGCTCTTGTAACATCTCTTATCCTTGTAATATCGCCTACATAAATTTCAACGTTCTTGTCATTAATTTGAAATTTTTTCTTATCTCTTATTAATACTCTTACTTTATAATTTCTCTTAAGAAGATAATTAACAAGATTTTTTCCTATAAATCCTGTTGCTCCGGTTAAGATTGCTTTCATGACCCTCCCCCATCTTTTATACTACCGCAAGTAAGAGTTCTTGCTCCATTTTATCATTCTTAAACTCTTGTTCAACGTCCATCCCGTACCTATGGTTTCTCTTGTCATAAACCGGGCGCTCTGCCTCCCCGCTTAAGTTTATATAGAACTACTTTACATCCTAGGCGGTATGTCTGCCTGCTTGCCAGCGGTCCCGAGGTGTTCTGATTTCTCTGTTCTTTGGATTCTGTATAACGATTCGACGGTAGTGGCCAATGAGTAATCGTTCTTTCGGTTCAAATTGGACGTAAGTGCCCGGATTGAAGGGGAGTTTTTCTATGGCATGAACTTTGATTCAAATTGTGTAAATTCTATATTTAGGTATCCTAAATTATATCACCTCGCGGGATTTTTATACCGGTAGCTAAATCAAGACATAAGAAAAGGCACCAATGTCGAATACGAAGAAAACCTCGAACGAGATAATTAAGGAGACGAGCGAGGGGCTCAGAGGCACGATTTCTCAGGAACTCGGGCGGAGAACAGATCACTTTTCCAAAGAGGATGCGCAGCTGCTTAAGTTTCACGGTATCTATGAGCAGGACGATAGAGACCTGAGGCAGCAGCTAAAGAAGGAGGGGAAGGGAAAAAAGTACATCTTCATGATAAGGACAAAAATCCCTGGGGGCGGAGAGCTTACTTCGGGGCAGTGGGAAGCGTTGACAAAAGTGGCGGACAGCTACGCTGACGGGACGCTCAGGATAACCACCCGGCAGGACATCCAGTTTCACGGCGTCGGGAAAAACAGTCTACAGAGGGCGATCAAACACCTCAATGATCACTATGTTACGACTTACGGGGCTTGCGGCGACGGCAACCGCAACATTGTCTCCTCTCCGGTCTCAAACATCAGCAAAGGCTCGGTGTTTGACGGTCAGGGTCTCGCCAAGCGGATATCGGACAGCCTCGGGTTTAAGTCGAAGGCTTATTATGACGTGTGGCTCGACGGGGAGCGCGTAAGGGGGGATGAAGATGAGACAGAAACGCTCTATGGTAAAGCCTATCTTCCCAGGAAGTTCAAGATCGGAATTGCAGACCCTGATGACAACTCCGTAGACGTATACACCCACGACATAGGAATTGTGCCGGTTAGAGAGGGAAGCCTCGAGGGTTTCAATGTGCTTGTGGGGGGCGGACTGGGTACCACTAACAGGAACGCTGACACTTATCCCCGCCTAGGTACCCCTATAGCCAGAGTAGAAGACGATAAAATGATCGACGTCGTGAGGCGGATAGTGGAGATACAGAGGGATTACGGCGACAGGTCGAATAGAAAGCACGCAAGGCTCAAATACCTGGTCGAAGAATGGGGAGTGGGAAGGTTCAAGAATGAGCTTGAGAAACGCTTGGGCTATAGACTCGACCCTCCTCTGGAGATTAGTTTAGAAAGGTCTGAGAAGTATCTCGGATGGCATGAGCAGGTCACCCCCGGTCTCTGGTACCTAGGGATATTTGTTGAGAACGGGCGCATCGCCGATAACGGCTCATGCGGGATGAAAACGGGCTTGCTCGCGGTAACAAAAAAGTATAAAACCGGGGTCAGGCTCACCCCTTCACAGGACATAATACTCACAAACATCCCCGCTGAGAAGATCAAAGAGGTCGAAAAGGACCTTAGGCATTATGGTATAAAGGGAGACGAAGAGCACTCCGCCCTCAGAAAGTACGCCATGGCTTGCCCGGCGCTTCCTACGTGCGGTCTCGCCCTTGCAGAGGCTGAGAGATTCCTCCCCTCCGTTATAACGGAGCTTGAGCAGATGGGTTACGACAGGGAGCAAGTCACAATACGCATGAGCGGGTGTCCGAACGCTTGCGCACGCTCACCGGTGGCTGAAATCGGAATTATGGGCACCTCGCCCGGGAAATACAACCTCTATATCGGCGGCAGCGCCACGGGAGATAGGCTGAACAAACTGTTTGAAGAGAACGTCCCCGGAGATGAGCTTCCGTCGAGGATAGCGATGCTGCTCGACCTTTACCGCGAGCGGGGCATAGGAAGCGAGTCGTTCGGAGATTTCGCAAACCGCGTGGGCGGTGAGTATTTAAGGGATGCTATTCGCGGTACGGCGAGGAGGGACGCGGTATAAGATATCCGGGGCTTTATATCGCAAGCGTCGGCACACGGGTTATCGGCTCCATCGTAGACGCCGTGAGTTGCGATTGTGTACTTCCAGGTTGAATGTAGCGCTTGAAATTTATTTTACTTAATACCTCGGCTCATACATCTGCTCCTTTATAAATCCCTCCAAATCCTCCGGACGGGGGAGTGTGGCGAGGTTTTGGGTGTAGGCCACCTCTGCCACAGCTACGGCGATGCTGAGTGAAACATCCCGTATATATTTAAGCGGTGGGTAGAGGGCTCCAGCATCGAGGTCTTCGGGCCTAACCTGGCGGGCGAGGGCGCGAGCCGCAGCGAGGAATATCTCGTCAGTTACCCTCGTAGCGCCGCTGCATATGAGCCCGAGGCCCACTCCGGGGAAGATATAGGCATTATTCCCCTGGCCCGGTCGGAACTCAGCACCTTTGTATATAACGGGCCCGAAGGGGCTTCCACTTGCGAACACCGCCCTGCCCTCTGTCCACTCGTAGGCCTCCTGGGCGGTGCATTCCGATCTGGATGTGGGGTTCGAGAGCGCGAAAATCAAAGGCCGCTCGTTTATCCGGGCCATGAGAGAGAGGACCTCGCGAGTGAACGAGCCCGGGGAGCCGGTGGCCCCGATTAGCACATGGGGTTTCACCGATTCGATCGCGCCAAGGATACCGGTAGGCGGGTGAGGGTGGGCGTATGGACGCTTGTGCTCGTCAAGGTCATCCCGGCTTTCCACCACAAGTCCACTTGAATCAACGAACCAGAGCCTGCGGAGTGCTTCCGTCTCTGAAAGCCCTTCTTCGCGCAGCGCCTCGGCCATGAGGAACCCTATGCCGGTGGCGGCAGAGCCCGCACCTAGGAACAAGATGCGCAGGTCGGCGAACTCTATGCCCGTGATGCGTGTTGAGGCGTACACACCGCCCAGAGCCACGGCGGCCGTGCCCTGTATGTCGTCGTTAAAGCAGAGCACCCGGTCCCGGTACTCGGAGAGGAGCCTAATGGCGTTGGGCGTGAGGAAGTCCTCGAACTGGATGAGGGCACCTGGGAAGATGTCCTGAACTGCCATGACGAACTCCTCCACCAGCTCGAAGTAGGGGTTTCCGGTGAGCCTTGGGGCATTCCGGCCGAGATAAAGCGGGTCATTGAGCAGCTCGGTGTTGTTTGTGCCGACATCGAGCACGACAGGCATACAGACACTTGGGTCTATGCCTCCGCAGGCCACGTACAGCGATAGCTTGCCGATGGGGATGCCCATGCCGTTTGCGCCCAGGTCGCCGAGCCCCAGGATGCGCTCGCCGTCCGTGACGACGATTACCCTCACCTCCCGCTCGGGCCAGTTTTGCAGGATAGAGCCGATACGCCCATTGTCCTCGGGGGTGATGTAGAAACCGCGCGGCTCTCTGAATATGTGGGCGAACTCGCGGCACGCCTCACCCACCGTGGGCGTATAGATAATCGGCATGACCTCTTCGATGAAGTCTATCACGGTACGGTAGAATAGCCGCTCGTTACTCCTCTGCAGGGCTGAGAGGAAGATGTAGCGGTCGATGTTGTTGGACTTGCGGCGCAGGTTCTCAAGCACGCGGGTGATCTGGGTCTCCTGCGTGTCGATGTGAGAGGGGAGAAGCCCGCGGAGTTGGAGAGCCTCGCGCTCCTCCTCTGTGAATGCCGTAGATTTGTTAAGAACAGCGTCGCTAAGGACGCCAATCCCCTTCTTACCATGCTCTGACAATAATTAATCTCTCGGAGCGCGTTTTAACCCTTTCACCCCTGTCTGATAAGCTAACATCAAGACCTGGAGCACTCAAGTTGGAAATGCTGGATTGCATCCCGGGGTTTTGGCATTGCAAAAGGAAGCTAGGGAGCAAAAAAGGGGGCTGTGGGGAAATTAAGAATGGTTTTTTACCGAACAAAATTAAAACTACAAATGTCGTCCTCCCCTTCAAAATGAAGGATCCTACCTGTTTTTGGAAAATTAAGTCAAGTGAACAATTTGATTACGAAGGTGTTAACTTTGCTTTTTTTCTTTAGCCTCAACATCAACAACCTCCCCCGGCACATCAAGCATTACAGGTTGATGGGTGTGCTCTGCACCATCGCTCTCTGCGCCCTTAGCTCCGTTCTCTGGTATATCTACCGGGGGCATAATAATGTAATTATGCTGCGTGTTGTGGGTGCTCTGTGCCACAGTACCATCAATCGAAAGTATAGCTGCATGTGCGCGATAGACCCCTTTTTTGCCTCCCGAATCAGAGCCTTGAGAATGGCAGGTTTATGGCGGTGGAGCTTTTGTGAATAGAAATCTCGAAGCAACACATGAAAATCATCGCCTTTTTTTCTTTGTCGCGCTATTAACGACCTTGCAGAGTCATATTTTATCCCAGCCTCAGTGCAGTATGCCTTTATGCTCTTAAATTCGTCCGAATCGATGATATGAAGGGCTAACTTACGCAATTTAGGCTGAAATTTAGCGAGTTCTGCTCCTACACCGGATGATAATTGCTTTATAGTTAATT
>JADFKM010000086.1 GCA_022564935.1 Candidatus Dadabacteria bacterium | reverse complement strand
CAATAAAAAGTTATATGGATTCAATGGCAAAATCAAGGCTTGAATTCACGTTAAGTACCCTTAACTGAGCGCATGAAAAAAGGTAGTGCTAATGCCCGGTCTATTCCCCGCAGCTTAATGGATTGATTTATGCTAATGCCGTAATGCATTGATATTTCGAATATCCGACACCACACTCGATTAATATCAAACATTTGGTTATAGTAAGTAGAAAGGGGGGTACAAAGGTGGGTTGCTATGAAAGAGATAGTCATCGATATTTACACCTGGTCATGGCTTTCTCCAAAGCACGGCTACAACTTCAACGGATTTGCAATTAAAAGCCGCGAAGGCTTGGTGGTTATAGACCCCCCAACTATCGAAGACCCCGAAAGGGAAGCGCTTGAATCAATAGGAACGCCCTCTTGTATCTTACTTACAAACAAAGACCACGAGCGAAGCTCTATCCAGATGAAAAAACTTTACGACTGCCCGATATACATACATGAAGATGACGCCCCTAGACTTGGGTTTGAGCCCGATGAGACCTTCAAAAACGACGACAAACTTCCCGGCGGCCTGCTCGCGGTTAATATACCCAATAATAAAACACCCGGAGAGACCGCCCTGCTGCTCCCAAGACACGAAGGCACGCTGTTTATAGGGGACGCCGTCATCGGATGGCCCCCCGGAGAGTTCTCTCTCCTTCCGGCAGAGAAGTACCGAGACCCCTTAAAAACCCAGCAGTCACTCAAGACACTCCTAAAATACGACTATTCCGATGTATTGGTCGGCGACGGAGAGTCTGTGCTTAAGGTGGGAAAAGACGCCCTCCTCAGACTGTATGAAAGAACTGACGTCCACCTTACCCTGCCGGTGAGCTAGTGAGATATGGCCCTTGTGCCTTGTCCCTGAATTCACACCGGATCTTCCATTTTCAAAGCTGGTGAGACAGAGCATAAACAAAGGAATTGACAGCTGCCGATTCGAGACCGGATGCGAATTGAGACATTATTCTCAAAATGAGCACTTCAAATACTGCGCACAGCAATAATTTGATAAACTAATAAGCGCAACGTCGGTTCAAATCTCCGCTGTCCGGCAGAATTCAGCCCCTTTAAAAGGGTATCCTAACATTGTATTTGTTGTCTTAACATGTGCATATCGTCCTGATTACAGGAAAAAAAATGACCTCAAAATCCCTAGTACTTTCCATTGTTTTTATAGATGTGGTTATACTGGCCGCTGCGGCCCTTACGGGTACCCCGCCCGACCAGTACTTCAAAGAGGGCAAAGCGATTACCTGGCTCTCTTTCGTTCAGCTTTTAGCGACCGCCGCCCTTTCCTGGCATATATATACGCTCAGAAAAAACGCTCCCGAATCTAAGCCACAAAGGCACCTCCACAGATTATGGCTCATTATAGCCGCAGGTTTTGTGTTCCTTGCCGTGGACGAAATCGCTGGAATTCACGAGGGCATTGACCACCTCATTCATGCATTTATGAACATGGAGGAAACGGGTTTAACCGACAGGATTGACGACGTAATAGTAATGGCGTACGGGTTGGTAGGGATCGGTGTGCTTTACTATTACCGGCACGAGCTGAAAGCCTTCCTTAGTGCCCTACCGCTGCTCATAGTCGGTTTTACCCTTATGTTTTTAATGGTCTTTACCGACATCGCAACCAACAGGAAAGACATCCTGGGCTTACTGGTCTCCGAGCCTTTCTTAAGCTCCACACTATTTCCGTGGCTTGGCGTCATGGAAGAGGGGCTAAAGATATTGGCGGAGGCGGCTTTTGTAGGGGCGTTTTTCGATTGCTCGATAACGGCAAAAAGGGGAAGAACCCCTGGAGCAAAGTGAAACCCTCAGGACGATCCTGTAAAAAATCCCGGATTGAGATCAGAAGAAATACCTGAGCCTTGAAAACCTCAAGCCCAGCTATATTCCGACATTACCGCTAGGGGCATATTCAGTGTGAAAGGGGGAGCCTTACCTGAGCAAAAAGCTTTTCAAAATGCCGCCTTCATCCGCCATGGCAAGCTTCTCGAGAGCGCGCTTTTCTATCTGCCGTATACGCTCCCTCGTCAGGTCAAACTTCCTGCCGATCTCATCAAGCGTGTAGGTGCTTTCCTTGTCTATGCCGAAACGCATTCTCACAATCTCTTCCTCCCTGTCTGTGAGCTGCGTAAGGGACTCACGCAGCTCCCGTACGAGGGAAGCCATAGCCATGGCGGAATCCTGAGTCGGGCGGGCTTCATCTGAGATGAAATCAAGGAGAGTTGTCCTCTCGCCTTCAATGATAGGTGAGTCAAGATGTACAACGTCATTGGCGGCGTCAAGGATCCTCTTAACGCCTTCAATGGAAATACCGGCCTCGCGGGCAATCTCCGCGGGCAAGGGTTTCCTTCCCATCTCCTTTTTCAGCATGGAGCTTATCTTGTATACCTTGCTTGCTTGCTCAAGAACATACACGGGAACACGGATGGTCCTAGTCTGATCGAGAAGGGCTCTGGAAATCGCCTGATGAATCCACCAGGAAGCGTAAGTGGAAAATTTGAATCCCTTTGTGTGATCAAATCTCTCCACAGCCCTCATCAATCCCACATTTCCTTCCTGTATGAGGTCGGGTAGGGGAAGGCCCCTGCCCATATACCTTTTGGATATGCTGACTACCAGCCTAAGGTTGGACTTCACGAATCTATCCCTCAATATATTTGCCCTTTTCCTGAAGGCCGAAGCGCAGGAATTTATCATCCCGACCTTTCTCTTGATGGTTCTCATAACGGACCTTTTGGCCGACCCGTTAAGTGTGTCCACCTCAGTTAATTCCGCCATTATCCTTTCTGCAAGATCGAAAAACTTAATAGCCCTAGCCTCGCACTGTTTTATCTTGGCAGACACTCCTATTTCATCCCTGGAGGTGAGTAACGGCTCGCCGGCCATATCCCTGAAGTACACATAAAGGAGTCTGAACTGCTCGTCGGGAACGGGATTTTCGCCAATTGACTGACGGTGCCCTCCAGCGCCGTTGGAACCATTGGAACCTGGGCTTTTATATTCGCTGTCGTCACTATCACCGACGGTAAAATCCGTATCTTCGCCCATATCGATTGAGCTGAACCCACCCGTAGAATCGTCTTCATTAAAGTCGTGCATTTCATCCATAAGGGCAGAGCCGTTGTCGAACTCCATGTTCTTATATTCCATAAACGCCACCTTTTACTGATGAACCGTCACCACTGAGCCACTCAAACCCTTTGACCATCGAACACTCCTTAATTTTTTTCATCAATTGGATATACATACTCAAGCACACTGAAGCACCAAGCTTAGAAGTCCTTTAAGGTGAAGGTTCAATATAGATTGCATCACCAAATTCCAATTTGTTTTATAGGTTGAGATAATTGGAGCGACCATTAATAAAGTCTAAGCCGACATCAATTTCCTTGTTAACCGGGTGAATTGGCTCTTGCCTTAGCTTGGCACAGATACCTACGGGGAAAAGAAGGTGGTTTTTCTGAAATGAAACGCTGCGGTCAGTCCCGATTACCATTTAATCTTTACAAGGGCCTATAATTCCAGGATCCTCCGAAAGCCTTCGCTACCAACGTTGATATAATAAGAATATAAGACAAATTTAGCTTTTTGTCAACCTTTTTTTCGCATTTGCGTACTTTAAATTCCGAGCCTTTACTAGAAAAACATGTCGTATTTTTAAAATTCACCTTTAATCTCTGTGCGTAAGCTAACAATAATGGAAGCCGGTCGCAATGTCTCCGAATTGCAGCGCCATTCCGAGGCGTCTTCAGGACTCCAAATCACCATATCCTGTGTATTATGCCACACCAATATGGAACCTCCAGCACCATAAACCACGCTAAAACACAATGTGAATATATATTCGGAGTACTGAGGTCATTATTCGAACCACCTCGCTTTGATTAATACAGCCTTGTATGAAACCGCCGTTATCTCACCATAAAGCGGGTTGTTCGGGCTTCTGAGCGCTTGTCCCGTCATAGAAAACGGGGCCGCCCACTTCTTCTACGTAAGCGGAGGTGGATTCGGACTGCTGAAATATGGCGACAAAGTCTCCGGCTTCCTCTGCCGAATTGAACCTGCCGACTTTCACAAGATGCCAACTCTCGCCCTTGGAATTCAAAACAGGATGCACATAGGCATCATAGCCCCGCTCCCTCAACTCATCGGTGTATTTCTGGGCTAAATCTGCCTTCTTAAATGCCGAGACTTGAATTGTAAACGTTATGGATTTCATTTCCGCTGGAGAGCCGGATGTGCTTACGGGGTAATTTCCAAATATAGGAGCAGCAGTTTCAGTTCTCTCGGCGGCCTCAGACAACACAGCTCCCTCCGCAACCACCCGCGAGGTCAAGGCTTGTTTGTCAGCCCCCGTTTTCCTCCCTGCCCTTTCCTTGCCGCTCCGGGGTTCCATCCCTCCCATGCTCTGCGTTTTATCCCCGGCAGGGTCAACCGGATATTTTTCAGTCACGCCGTCACCGGTTTCGATGCCGAACTGCGAGCCGCTATCGGAGGAGATTTTCAGGGTGGAAAAGACCTCTTTTATGTCATCACCGCCCGTGGTCCTTCCGATATAAAAGCCCAAGGCAAAGACTACCAGAACAATAAAAATGGACTGCACCCCCCCTCTACCCTTGCGGGACGGCTTAACGGTTTGAATCCTAAGCTTCAGGTCTTTCATAACTATCCTTCAACCCTGATGGTGCCGAAGGGGGGATTTGAACCCCCACGAGCTTGCGCCCACTGGATCCTGAATCCAGCGCGTCTACCAGATTCCGCCACTTCGGCTCACTTCCCACTAAATCCCCGCTTTATGAACAAATATTGTACGACCTTAAGTAGGCCCGGTCAAACTACAGGGAAATAACCGCCCGAGGCTCGAGCGGCCC
>JADFKM010000085.1 GCA_022564935.1 Candidatus Dadabacteria bacterium | reverse complement strand
CAAAAAGCTTTCCCTCAACATTTTTCTTGTCGGTTTCATGGGCGCAGGCAAATCTGCTGTAGGGAAAGCTCTATCCGCCAGGCTCGGGATGAATTTCGTCGAGCTGGATGAAGATGCCGAGAGGGAAGAGGGGATTTCAATATCTGAGATCTTTGCCGGGCGCGGTGAGGAGTATTTCAGGGAGCTTGAGTCCAAAGTCCTCTCGTCACGCTCCGAGGGACGGTCTCAGGTGATCTCGACCGGGGGCGGCGCTGTCTTGAGCGAGTCTAACCGCGAGGTGATGAAGAAGCACGGCGTCACGGTCTATCTGAGAGCTACCGCCGATGTTCTGTGGGAGCGCGTCAAACACAACACGAATAGACCCCTGCTTCAGGTGGACAAGCCTTTAGAGAGGCTGCGTGAGCTGCTCGGGAGCAGAGAAGTGTTCTACGAGCAGGCCGACATCGTCGTGGACACCGAAGGACTAAGCCCCGAGCGGGTGGCCGAGGAGATCATTCGCAGGCTCGATGACGTCTAGGACGCGCCGTATGTGCGCTTCGTTTTGCGAGGAGCGACTGTTGGTATTAGTACATGAAGCATCTTGTAGGTCAAAGGGTAAAAAACCTATTGATTCAGACCCCAGTGGGTGGGTACAATATTATTCTCGGCGTTACGGGGGGCAGGTGGCGAAATTGGCAGACGCGACGGCCTCAAAAGCCGTTGGGCTTAGGCCCGTGAGGGTTCAACTCCCTTCCTGCCCACCATTGGGTGCCGGCTCCCCACCTCGATGTGCGGCCGAGCACCGTATTAATCTGAAAATTCCGGCCCCTCGGCTTTCAGTGCTTTCAACGATAAGCCCAGCCTTGGCCAGGTTTCCCACCGTGTCGCGGTTGAGGTTGCACCCAAGCTTCCTTCTTGAGAGCGGTGTGAAGATGTCCTGGAGTATGTGAAGGAAGGTGTTTCCACTTACCACATGCTCGAACAGCAGTATTCTGCCCCCCGGTCTCAGCACCCTTTTCATTTCAGCGAGAGCTTTTACCGGGTCTGGGATTGTGCATAGTGAAAGAGTGGTGAGCACAGTATCGAACGACTCGTCCTCGAACTCTAGCCGCTCGGCGTCCATTTGCAATAAGGTAACGTTAAGGCCCAGATTGGCGCATAGCTTCTTCGCCTCAACAATCATTCCCTCCGACAGGTCGATGCCAATTACATCGCAGCCGGGCGGGTAGAGCGGCAAGTTTGTGCCGGTGCCCACAGCGACTTCAAGCACCTTCCCCCGGGCTTGAGAGACCAGTTTTTTCCGTAATTTATTGAGAAACAGTCTCTCTGAGAGCCACAGCCATCTGTTGAAGGTAGGGGCTGCCTCGTTGTATTTTTCACGTATCTCGCTACTCAGCATAAAAAGGGGGCTTCGAGTGGATTGGGGGCGGACGCGGTCAAGACAAGGGGCACGGAAAATTAGCGGGGCGCATTAACGTCGGTTAGTACGCAATGTCGTCGTTTAAGTTAGTGTAAGTCTTCAGTATCTCGGCATCTCCGGGTCTATCTTTACCGCCCAGTCGTCTATCCCTCCCTTGAGGTTTTTCACCTTCTTAAAGCCCAGGCCTCTTAAAAACATGGTGGCCTGAAGGCTCCTCACGCCGTGATGGCAATGAACCACTATCTCGTCCGCGGTGTCAAGCTCGTTGGCCCTTTTATATAGCTCTCCGAGGGGGATCAGTTTGGAGTTTTCAAACCTGCAAATATCGTATTCGGTCGGCTCTCTGACGTCGAGAATGACTATGTGGCTGTTGTCCTGGAGTATTTCGTTGAACTCGTCAACGGTGATTTGCATCTCGGAATCATCTCCGTCCTTGACCTCTTCGCCCCTCCCGATGCCGCAAAACTCCTCGTAGTCGATGAGCTCGTTGATGGTTCTGTGCTCGCTGCATATGGGGCATTTCGGGTCTTTTTTCACAGTGAACTCGTTGAATTTCATGTTCATAATGTCAATGATAAGGAGCTTGCCTATAAGCGGGTTCCCTTTGCCGAGAACGAGCTTAATGGCCTCGGCTGCCTGCATAGCGCCCACTATTCCGGGGAGCACCCCAAGGACGCCCCCTTCGGCGCAGCTCGGCACCATTCCCGGGGGCGGAGGCTCGGGATACATGCACCTGTAGCATGGGCCACTACGGGCGTCGAATACGCTTACCTGTCCCTCGAACCTGAATATGCTTCCGTAAACGTTGGGCTTTCCGAGCAGCACACAGGAGTCATTTACAAGGTACCTTGTGGCAAAATTGTCAGTTCCGTCCACTACTACGTCGTAGTCATTGATGATGTCCATGGCGTTCTCGGAGGTGAGACGGGTGTTATATGTGTCGATGTGCACCTCGGAGTTCAGCTCGGCGAGGCGCTCTTTAGCCGATTCGACTTTTAGTTTTCCGATGTTCTGCTCGCTGTGAATTATCTGTCTTTGAAGGTTGCTGAAGTCCACCACGTCGAAGTCCAATATTCCCAGCCTTCCCACGCCCGCAGCGGCGAGATAAAGCGCCAGGGGGGAGCCGAGTCCACCGGCTCCTATGCAAAGCACCTTTGAGGCGAGGAGTTTTTCCTGACCCTCAACGCCGACTTCAGGCATGATCAGATGTCTGCTGTAGCGGCTGATTTGATCGTTTGTGAGAACCATTTGCCGATGCCTTCCTTTTTAGCTTGGATTATCAAATTATTCTAATCTGTAAAACGCGTGTTTTCAAATCAATATAATCACGTTTTATGCGAATGCATTAACTTTAGATTAAGCGGGGAGAGGAAAGTTGCGAGATAAGTTAGAAAGCCCTCTGCCTTCTCTTTATGAACGGGATGTGAACCTGGTCTGTTTTGTAGTTTCCGGTGAGCGCGTACAGTATTATGTTTATACCCAGTCTCATTGCAAGCTCCCTCTGGCGCTCTCCTCCCGGCACGCAGGCGTATTTCCATTTCCCGAAAGCGTCTTCGGACCATGCGCCTCCCAGGTCGTTCCTGCAGTAGAGGACCGGGGTCCTGTTCTCGTCTTCGAAAGTAATGCCCTGGAGTCTGGGCTGAATGATCTTCCTCCCGCTCGCCGAGTAGAGGAGGTAAAAGGACTTATAAACCGCGTGGCTCAGCAGCAGTGGAGTGAAGGGGTTCTGGGGCAGGATTTGTTTGAACTCCTCCCTTATGCCCGCGTCGAACGGAGAGTCGGCAGTCCCCGTGGAGTCGTCGATGAGCAAAGTGCCGCCAAGCTTCAGGTACCTTCTCAGTCTCGAGCGCTCCTTCTCGCTTAGGGGCCCGAAGCCGTCCCTTCCCGCCAGGTAGAGGAAGGGGTAAGAGAACAGAGAATCGTCAGTAATGCGCAGGGTCTTCTTCCCGAGCGAGGTGTCTATGCTCGTCCTCATCTCAAGCGATGCCATGAGCCTTGAGTGGCACGTCGGCCTAGGCTCCCAGTTGCCGTTGTAGATGACCTGGGTGAAGTGGAACTTCGAGCCCTCTCCGAAGCCCAGCAGCGGGAGCGCTAAGATACCCAGCGAGCCGCGGCCTAGCAGATCAAGGAAGAGCCTTCTGGTAAGCACAATCGCTATTATTATAACAGAGTTAGCGCTGTATTTGATTCCGGCAATCCTATTGGTTAGCTTTGTAATGCAGTGGAGCAAAAAATTGAGAAGACACGGGACATAAACAGCATCAGGGCGTTGTTCCCGGTTACACAGAAATATATCTACCTCGACCATGCGGGTGTGGCTCCGGTATCGAATGTGGCGGCGGACTCCGTAAATGAGTTTTTGAGGGAAGCAACGCACGACGGGGTGTTTAAGTACGGCTCCTGGACCCGTAGGGTTGAAAAAGCAAGAAGACGCTGCGCCCGTCTCATAGGGGCCGAGCTTAACGACGTGTGCTTCGTTAAGAACACCTCCCATGGGCTTTCCATCGTGGCAAGCGGGCTGGACTGGAAGGAAGGGGACAATGTGCTGATTGTGGAGGGGGAGTTCCCGGCAAACGTCTACCCCTGGCTCAGCCTCGAAAAAAAGGGGGTGGAGGTGAGAACGATTCCATTGCATGGCACGGAAATACGCCTCGACGACATAGAGCGGCTTATGGACTCCCGCACCAGGCTGCTCTCGATTAGCTCCGTGCAGTACTGGAGCGGGTTCAGGGTCGACCTTGAGGCTGTAGGGAGGCTTTGCGGACGGAAGGGGGTGCGCCTATTTGTCGACGCCATACAGAGCCTCGGTGTGGTGCCCATGGACGTGAAGGAATTCGGTATCGATTTCCTGGCCGCCGACGGGCACAAGTGGCTGCTTGCCCCCGAGGGTACGGGGATATTCTACTGCGCCCCTGAGTTGGCCGCTGAGATTGACCCGCCGCTTGTGGGGTGGAAGAGCGTAGTGAATGAGAGCGATTATGAAAACATCGATTTCCGCCTCAAGCCCACTGCCCTCAAGTTCGAGGAAGGCTCTTTCAACTTCATGGGCATTACCGCACTGGGAGCAACGGTGAATCTCCTTCTTGAATTCGGCATCGAGAACGTTTACGACAGGGTGCTTGGATTGGGGGATTTGGTCATTGCCGAGGCCGAGAAGCGTGGCATGAGCGTCGTCACCCTCAAGGAGAGGGAGCGCAGGGCGGGCATAGTGACTATCGCGGGGGGATTCGACCCCGAGCCGGTGAGGGACGATCTAAAAAGCATGGGCGTTATGGTCAACGTAAGGGGAGGGGGTCTGCGCGTCTCACCACATTTTTACAACACAGAAGACGACATCAAGGGGTTTTTCGACGCGCTGGACGGGGTGTTAAAGACAGCGGGGTGAATGTTGAGAGGGAAGCTTGTTTTGACCATTACATATTCATCTGTTAGATTTTAAACTAAGTTAGGTCATTACTATAATTTCATTACATATCACTATTGTTTAAAAATATAATTACATTTATAGAGTTTAGAATCGGGATGCTATAAAAATATGAATGCAG
>JADFKM010000044.1 GCA_022564935.1 Candidatus Dadabacteria bacterium | reverse complement strand
ATGTGTTCTCCGTCGGAGAGGACCATGAAGGAGGCCTCCTCGCCCGGAACGAATTCTTCGATGACCACTCGCTCACCGGCTGCGCCCATCGTGCGCTGGCGCATGAACTCATCCAGGGTGCCGAGGGCCTCTTCATGCGTTTTAACCACTTTGACGCCCTTGCCCGCCGCCAAGCCGTCGGCCTTGATCACCAACGGCAACTCGAAATCCGCAAGGACCTTCATGGCCGCCTCGATACTCTCGGCCACCCCAAACCGTGCCGTGGGAATCCCGTGCCGCTCCATGAACTGCTTGGAAAAAATCTCAAAAATAAGTTAGAAAATATTTTCCATCGAAATCTTATTACACCAGCAACTGCTCAAAAGGAAGTAATTGAAATACTTACATCACTTCAGCAGTTTAATGAAGCAATAGATAATATTATCAATAGTTTCGATATTTTTCATATAGGAGCTGAGGAATTAGAACCAGGGGAATGTGAAATCGGGTTACTGGTTCCGAGAAAAGCAGTTGATAATAGTCTTGATAAATTGGGAAAGGAACTTAATGAGTTAAATTTTATATTTAACACATTTTCTGAGTTAGTTACAGGAAAAAAAGAGACACATGAAATAAAAACTCTATCTTCCAGTGATTTACTTATATATCTAAATGTATTGCCAGGAGTTGCTGCATGTTTAGCATATGCTGTTGACAAGATCATTAATAGCTATAAAAATTTAATCGAAATAAGGAAATTACAAAATGAGTTAAAAGATCTAGGTGTTCCTAATGAGAAGACGAAGGGCATAAAAGAACATACTAACTCTTTAATGGGGGGGGAAATTGAAAAAATAACAGTTGAGATTGACGAAAAGTTTTGCACCGTGAATGATGATGGCCGTCGCAACGAGTTGAAAAACGCAATTCGCATTTCTCTTAATAAAGTAGCGAATCGGATTGACAAAGGCTACAATATTGAAGTACGTGCTGAACCACTAGAGGAACCAGAAGAAGGAAAAGAAGCCAGTGATGCTGATGAAATACATATATCTAACATAGCCATTATTCTGGATGTTTCGAAGAACATGCAGTTCATGAAGTTAACAGGAGAGCCTATTCTTCAATTACCTGAATCTGAGAAAAAAGGGAAACCAGAAAAGCCTAAATAAAAAAGGATTCAATACGAATTTAAAAACATTTCGACTGACCTCCTTGACAATAACTTTACCACAGTAACAAATTATTAGTTACGGTCAAACATTAGAAAAAAGTAGAAAGGCTCCGCTCACTTCACAAGCTTTACGAGCTTCTTGAACTCGTCTGTGCCTGCGCGCTCAAGGAGCTGGAAGAAGAACGTCTCGGTGGTTCCCACAACGGCGCCCGCCTTCTCTGCGAACTTGAGGCCCGTGCTCCAATCAAGCTCCCTCCTCGAGGCAACGGCGTCTGCGGGAACGTAGACGGTGTGGCCGTCGTTCATGAGGTCGATGACGGTCTGGAGCACGCACACGTGTGTCTCTATGCCGCAAATAAGCACGTCCGGCCTGCCGGTGTTTTTAATCGCCGATTTGAACTCATCCGACCTCGCGCAGCTGAACGAAAGCTTCTCTATGGGGCTGAACCCATCCCCCACAGATGATGAAATCTCCTCCACGGTGGGGCCTAGCCCCTTGGGGTACTGCTCCGTGGCCACTATGGGCATCCCCAGGGTATTGGCTGTTTCTATGAGGATCTGGGAGTTCTTGATGACCTTGGCTCTCGGGCCTTTGGGTATGGCGGGGATAAGCTTTTCCTGCATATCTACCACCACAAGGGATGTTTTATCTCTGTTTATGAACTCCAATACCTGCCTCCGTCGGGGATTTGGCTCGCCTCAGCCGTTTTCTGCGGCCGTGATGGCGGTGCTGAGAAATTGCTCTGTGACCCAGTTGATGATGCGCTTTTCCGAGGTGCTTTTAATAGCTTTTTTCACGTTCCTGAGCGGTATCACGGCCTTAGCGGCGGAGCGGTGGCCGCCCGCGCTGCCCATTTCGCCGAACATCTCCCTTACAAGTCGCCCGGCGCTCTTCACGTAGCCCACGTTCCTTATGGAGATCACGAGGTGCGAGCCGCCCACTATGCCGAACGCCACGCTCCACTCCACGCCCTTTGCCTGTATCCCGAAGTCTGCCATTTTCGGCAGCAGGTACTCCCTGTCCACTTTTCCGACCCAGCAGAAAAACATGCCGTCATTGACCCAGTGGTTTGCAAGCGCCTTGCCGAAGCATTTGATCTCGTCAGAAGGCATCTCGGCCCTTTCGATCCTCCTGAGAAACCCAAGGTTCGCCAGAGGGTAGAGGAATGTGAACGCCTCGACGTCGTCGGCGTTGGCGTCGCGGTTTAGGGAAACGGTGTCTGTTTTGATTCCGTAGACGAGGGCGGTTGCAAGCCTTTCGGAGATCTCTACCTGCACTGAGCGGAGGTATTCGGTGATGATAGTGGAAGTGGCGCCTTCCTGGGTCATTATCTCTACAAAGCGGACGTTGTAAGTGCCGACGCTCGGGTGGTGGTCGATTGTGGAGTCGACCTCCGGTATCGAATCCCCGAAGTACGGCGGCTGGACATCCACCAGGGCTATTGAGTCGAACCCTTTTGTGTCCTCGGAGTTCAGTTTTTCCATGTCGATGTCTAGAAGCTCTATCATAGCCAGGTTTTCGGGGCGGGAGATGTTTTCTCCGAGGTGACCGATGACCGCGGTTTGCTTGTTGCGCCTGAGTATGGTTCTGAGTCCCAGGGCGCTTGCGATGGAGTCTGGGTCGGGGTTGTCGTGCAGCAGGATGAGCATTTTCTTCGCATCTGAGTGGACGCGCCTCAGCTCTTCGACCCTTAATTCCGTTCTTGCCAGCTTCTCTTCTCTCGATATCTGTCCCGTGAGGAGCCGGTGGAACGGGACAAAGCGCACAGATGGTGGCGGCTCTCCCATGTCACCGTCGCCGTTAACTATTATCGGGGTTTTGGGGTAGTAGATCGAAAGGTCTCTGGAGAGCTCCGGAGAAAAGTCTTTGCGTTCGATGATGACTAGGGAAAAATTACCCGTCTGATTCAAGGCCTCCTCGACGGAGCTTACCCATATCACTTCTCCTCTTGAAGAGAAAAGGCCCATCAGCGACGGGTCGAACTCTCCAATAAACAAATATCTTGCAACCTCTGTTTCCATGGTTGAGCGCCTGTTAATTTTTTGTACTTTCGGATTTATAACAGCCACAGCTTAATCCCTTTATGAATTCTCCGACTTTGCAGAGCAGTACTCTCTCAACGCTGCTGTGCTTCTCAATTATGTTTACCAGGGCGCTGCCCACTATTACGGCGTCGGCAAACCGGGAGATCTTCTCGGCCTGCTCCGGGGTGGAAACGCCGAATCCGACGCCCACGGGAAGTCCTGAATAAGCCCTGATTTTGTTCGTAAGGGCCTCTAGGGAGAAATCCAAAGCAGGTCTCGCTCCCGTTACCCCTGTGACGGAGACGAGGTATATGAACCCGCTTGCCTTCTGCGCTACCAGCGCAATTCTTTCCTCGGTGCTCGTCGGGGCGAGGAGGAAAATAAAGTCGAGTCCCGCTTTATCGGTATGGCTTTTGAACTCTTCGGCCTCCTCCGGTGGAAGGTCTACGACCAGAAGGCCGTCCGCTCCCGCACCTGCTGCGTCTGCTGCAAACTCCCCGTGGCCGTAAGCGAAGAACGGGTTGTAGTATCCGAAGGTTATTATCGGTATTTCCGAGCGCACCCGGATTTTGGCTATAATGGAGAGGACATCGCTCATTGTGGTGCCGCCACGATGAGACCTCTCCGAGGCTGCCTGTATGGTGGGCCCGTCAGCCATGGGGTCCGAGAAGGGGACGCCGAGCTCGATTATGTCCGCTCCGCTTTCTTCGAGCTTAAGGCACAAATCGACGGTAAGGTCGACTCTCGGGTCGCCCGCGGTCAAGAAGGCGATCAGGGCCGCTTTGCCCGTTTGATTAAGCTCTTTAAACTTGTGTTCTATCCTAGACATATTTTTTTGGCGGCCGGCAAAACGGACTGACTATGATAAAAGCCTACCCCGCTTCCGCAGCAGCCGGTTAGACCGATGTAAGAGCAACCACCCTTCCATGCACGGGCTGGGCGTGGTTTGAAGATCCCTATTGTTTTTGACGGTCACACTCTAACAGGATGAGTTCTGATGTCAAGGAACCCGTGCTGTATTGATAGCATTGATTATTAATTTTACTTTAACATAACAGATTGCGCACCATATGAATTGGAAAAATTTTGAAAGCAGTTCGTTTAAGGGGTATGTGAGTCGTACTCGAGTATCTTCGCCACAGATTGTATATCCTTGTCACCTCTTCCCGAAAGGCATATTATCATGATGGAGTCCCGGGTCATTTCTGGGGCGCTTTTAATTGCTGCGGCCAGGGCGTGAGAAGATTCGAGAGCGGGAATGATGCCTTCGGTTTCCGAAAGGAACCTGAATGCGTCCAGGGCTTCGGTGTCGGTAACGGACGTGTAATTCACCCTCCCGCTGTCCTTGAGGAAGGAGTGCTCGGGGCCGACGCCGGGGTAGTCGAGTCCCGGGGCAATTGAGTGGGCGCCCAGCACCTGGCCCCAGGCGTCTTGGAGTATGTAGGTCTTGCTCCCGTGCAGGACTCCGGGCTTGCCCATCGCTATGCTTGCAGAGTGCTTGCCGGACTCAAGCCCCAGACCGGCCGCTTCCACTCCCACCATCTCCACGCCGCTGTCGTCGATAAAGGGGTAAAACAGCCCCATTGCGTTCGAGCCGCCGCCGACGCAGGCCATGAGGATGTCTGGAAGCCTGTCCTCTATCTCGAGTATTTGAGCCCTGGATTCGATGCCTATAACAGATTGAAAATCCCTTACCATCATGGGGTAGGGGTGGGGGCCCGCCACGCTGCCGATGATGTAGAAAGTGGTTCTGACGTTCGTAATCCAGTCCCTCATGGCCTCGTTCATGGCGTCTTTGAGCGTCCGGGTGCCGGAGTTTACCTCCCTTACCCTCGCACCCAGAAGCTTCATCCTCAGCACGTTGCTGGCCTGCCTCGCCGTGTCCTCGACCCCCATAAAAATCTCGCACTCGATGTCGAGGAGCGCGCACACCGTGGCTGTGGCGACGCCGTGCTGACCGGCTCCGGTCTCGGCGATTATCCTGGGTTTTTTCATACGCGAGGCCAGAAGGGCCTGTCCAAGCGTATTGTTTATCTTATGGGCGCCCGTGTGGGCCAGGTCTTCGCGCTTGAGGTATATCTTGGCCCCGCCGAGCTCTTCGCTCATCCTCCGGGCATGGTACAGCGGGGTGGGGCGACCGGCGTAGTTTCGGAGATAGTACTCTAGCTCCGCTTTGAACTTGGGGTCGTCCCTTATCTCGATGTAAGCGCTTTCAAGCTCGATGAGTGCGGGCATGAGTGTTTCCGACACGTACCTGCCGCCGTAAACACCGAATTTCCCCTTCTCATCGGGGAGCTTAGGGTCGGTTTTCATTCTTCGCAGCCTCTATAAATTTCTTGATTTTTAGATGGTCTTTCTTCCCGGGATATTCCTCCACGCCTGAGCTCACGTCTACGCCGTAGGGTCTTACCGCCTCGATTGCAGCGGCGACGTTCACGGGCGTTAGGCCCCCGGAGAGTATAACAGGCTTCGGGCTCTCGACCCCATTGAGCAGCTTCCAATCGAAGCTCATGCCCGTTCCGCCGTAGCCCTGCTCGCTGCGGGTGTCGAAAAGGAGGGCTGCTACAGGGTAGGAAGCGAGCTCGTCGGTATCTAATTTATCCGCCACCCTGATCGCCTTTATGGTTTTCATCGGAAGGCTGGCGCAAAACTGCGGCGGCTCGTCTCCGTGCAGCTGGCAGATCTGGAACCGGGCTACCGACTGGATGCGGGTTATTTCATCCAACGGGGCGTTTACGAACACACCCACCGGAGTCACGAAAGGGGGAAGGGAAGTTATTATTTCTCCCGCCTCTTCAGGCTCGATGTATCGCTTGCTACTGCTGTAGAAAACGAAGCCCAGGGCGTCCGCCCCCCCTTCCACAGCGGAGCCGGCGTCTTGCATGTTCGTTATTCCGCATATCTTAACTCTTACCATTTGTACCTAGCTCGATAGTCGATGGGCTTGTCCGGATACCGGGGGTTGCATTCATTGATTCATACCGGCGGGTGAGCATTCGCGCTCAAAGGTAAAACACTCCGATTATACCAAATGGCTGGGAGATTAAAAACCTGTCCATCGGAGATTTGCAAATTTAGTACTTGACTAATCCCTGAAACACTACAATTTATATAATGAATGTATGCTTTATTAAGAACGAGGCGTAACTTGACAGACCTTGGTGTTAAAATATCCTATTAACATCCGCTCGGAGGTTTTTACGTACATGAGAAGATGTCTTAAATTTCTTTCATTTAGCTCAATCTTTTGTGCGATGCTCGTAGCCGCGGCTCCCACGCGAGCGTTCGGCATTACCGAAGACCTGCTATCACTCTCTGAGCTGGTTAAACAGCTAAAGCCCGCCGTTGTAAATATCAGTACCACGAGCGTTCTAACGGGTAGAAGCTCCCCGTTTGGGTGGAGAGAGGGAGACCCGTTTAATGATTTCTTCAAGAGGTTCTTCGGCAATATGCCCGAAAGGCAGTTCAGGCAGCGGGGACTGGGCTCGGGCTTCATTATCAGCGAGGACGGCTACATCGTGACCAACAACCACGTCGTCGCCAAGGCAAGCGATATTGAGGTGATTCTCGAAGACGGGGAGAAATACAAAGCCGAAGTGGTCGGTACCGACCCGAAGACAGACGTTGCCCTTCTAAAAATCAAGCCCCGCTCAACCCTTCCAACGGTTAAGTTCGGGGATTCGTCAAACCTTGAGATCGGAGATTGGGTGATTGCCATAGGCAACCCGTTCGGATTGGGTCACACCGTGACCACCGGAATCATCAGCGCAAAGGGCAGGTCGCTCGGCATGGGAGCCTATGACGACTTTCTACAGACCGACGCCGCCATCAACCCGGGCAACAGCGGCGGCCCGCTTTTCAACCTCAAGGGTGAGGTCGTGGGCGTTAACACGGCCATAATAGCAGGGGGTCAGGGAATTGGATTCGCCATACCGGGCGACATGGTCAGATACCTCGTTGACCAGCTCAAGAGCAAGGGAAGGGTTGTTAGGGGCTGGCTCGGAGTGCTGGTGCAGCAGGTAACACCCGAGATAGCCGAAAGCATGAACCTCAAGAATGCCGAGGGGGCCCTCGTGGCCGACGTCACATCCGGCGGCCCCGCGGAGAAGGCGGGGATTAAGCGCGGCGATGTGATAGTGGCTTTTAACGGGAAGAAAATAAAAGTTATGCCCGACCTTCCGAAGCTTGTGGCCCTGGCGCCGCCTGAGCGCGAGTCGAAGGTAAATCTGTACAGAAACGGTATGTTAAAGACCATAAAGATAAGGATTGAGGAGATGCCGGATGACCTTGGTCGTGCCAAAAGGAAGGGAACAGAGAAGGAAAAGCACCTTGGTGTTGTGGTGCAGGAGGTAACCCCCGGTATCCAGAGGCGCTTCAACCTCGAAAGCTCCACGGGCGTGGTCATTACGAGGGTTGAAAGAGGAAGCCTCGCGTCTAATGCCGGTCTGAGGACGGGGGATTTGGTAGTGGAGATAAATAAGAGATCTATTAAAGACTTGAGTGATTACAGGAGTGCCGTCGATTCGCTTAAGCCGGGCAAGACCGCCCTTATCCTTGTAAGAAGGGGAAACAACACCGTTTATGTAGCCTTGAAGATCGATGATGAAGACAAGGGTTGAGCAAAGGTTGCGTGAGCTTGGAATCGAGCTCCCCGATGCGCCCATTCCGGTGGGAGCGTACAGGACTGCGATCATCTCTGGAAACAGTGTGTACGTCTCGGGGCAGCTCCCCCTACTGGAAGGCAAGCTTACGGTGAAGGGAAAGCTCGGTGACGGGCTCAGCGTTGAGCAGGGGGCCGAAGCGGCCCGGATTGCGGCTATCAATTCCATATCCGTCTTAAAAGAGCTTCTATTAGACCTGGACAGGGTAAAAAGGGTGCTCAAAATTACGGGCTACGTGGCATCGGCCGAGGGTTTTATCTCTCAGGCGGAGGTAATAAACGGCGCCTCGGAGCTTTATTTCGATGTGTTTGGAGAGAGGGGCCGCCACGCCCGCGCCGCCGTGGGGGTGAATGAACTGCCCCTCGGGGCGCCCGTCGAGATAGAGCTTATAGCCGAGATAGGTTATTAACTCCCCAGGATTCGATCTCCCGACAAAGTTTTCATGACAGCACTAAAGGGACTATATCTCTATAAGGATAGACCCTCCCCGGCGCTTTCGATCGAAGAGGTGGTTGCGGGGCTGGAATCACTCGGTCTTCACACTGAGTACCGAGGAGATTTCCTGCGGTTCCTGGGCTTGGGCGAAGATGAGCTTCATTCCCTTGCCGCTCGGATTGCGGCAATCAGAGTCGGAGATATCGAATCCCTCCTCGACAGACCAACGGAGCCGGAGAAGGTGGATGTCGAGAGGGAAGCGGCCGGAATGTCGGGCGACGAGCCGCACACAGATGCCTTCTATGACGGCAACTGGCTCCAAAGGATATATTTCGCTACATTGTCCCCCCGCGCCGCATCGGAGCCCCTCTGTGAGACCGCACACCTAGTGTTCACAGGGCGCCTCATCGGGACTTTCGAGACCAGGAGGTACCATGCGAGGGTGATCATCGGCGGTATGCCTGCGCTCCTTTCCACCTCCGGCGTTGTCGAGGCTCCCGCAAGGCCGCGGGAATACTACTTCATGAAGGCGAAGTTTGCTCAAAGCGGCAGAGACACCGCGGAGCTCGAGCGGGCTTTTGAAGGCAGGTTCCTCACCTATGACGACCCAAAGATAACCTCAGCTATGAAATCCTACGCACTTCAAGCCGTCTTTTTTCAGGCTGCGGGAAGGGAGTTCTGTCCCGAGTCCGGATGCTGCCTGTTCAACTCGCACTGGCAGGAAGAGGTGCTTAGAAAGCAGGTGGACGGGGTGCTATGCGCGCAGTGCAGGAAGGTTCTGGAGGAGTTTACTTAGATGCCTTAAAAAGAGACGCGCCGCTCTATGCTACGTGGCTGCTTTCTCCGAAGTGGAGCCTCTGTTAGGGCTGGCGCCGTCACCGTTCATGGCCTTGAGCTTCTCGATAGCCACCTGGGCGCACTTCTTTCCTGACAGCAGCATGCCTCCGAAGGTCGGGCCCATTCTGGGGAGTCCGTATGTGGTGTTCACAGACATGCCGCAGGCAAGCAGTCCCGGCGCAACTTCGCCGCTGTACTCAACGAGGGCGTCCTCGGACCTCTCGACCCACATTGAGCCGTGGCCCGGGAGCTTGTTGAATAGGCCCTGCTGAGAGAGCCTGTTTATGAGGTATGCGTCGTGCCCCGTGGCGTCAACGACGAGCTTTGACTCAAACGCTACCGGGTCGAGACACGTAATTTCCTTGGGCATGTTCGAGATGGGAGTCCAGTTGACTACGACCCCCGCAACGCGGCCGTTTTCCCTGTAGACCAGGTCGTCGAACATGGTCATATTTGCAACCTTTACTCCCGCTTCGCACATCGATGCTATCAATTTCGAGCATGCGTACGGGCCGTCGGCCACGTACAGGCCAGGGGTGACCTCTTTATAGGGGACTTCGATTTCATCCAGGACGCTCTGGCCGGGGTCTCTCACCGTTACCTTGTTCATCAAATATCCGCCTATCCAAAACCCTCCCCCGAGGTAGTTCATCCTCTCGATCATGAGCACTTTGTATTTGGCTTTGGCGATGTCTTTGGCCGCCACCAGTCCGCTGGGGCCGCCCCCCACAACTATCACGTCGCTTTCTACATAGTCGTAGAGCTCCTTGGTGTATTCCTCTATGATTGCCCTGGTCACTTCTTTTTCGCCAACCGGGGCGAAAAGCTTTTGGCTTTCAGCCATATTGCGACTACCTCCGTGCTTGGGAGTCCCACCCGCTCTAAATTAGCCTATCACATAATCGGTTGCCGTCAAGTTGGTGCTCAATGGGGGTTGCGCGGCCGTTTGACCGTTTTATTTTATGTGTTTATGTGTGCTAGAATATGACGGTCAACAAAGCGGTTTTTGGGTTTACTTACCGATATGAGCGGCGAAAAAAAACGTAAGAAAAAGCCTTTTATTGCAATTCTGCTCTCTATCCTTGTCCCCGGGCTCGGACAGATATATACAAACCAGAATAAAAAGGGGCTTATGATTTTAATCCTTAACTTTTCGATCAATTTGCTTATTCTCTTAACCATCGAGCAACTGGAGTCCACCAAGGCCCAATCCACCGAGTATATACTCCATGCCTATTTCTTCGCAGGCTTCGTGTTGTGGGCCTACGCCGTTTACGACGCTAAAACGGCCGCCGACAGGATAAACACGGCGGAGCAGCCCGACGGAGAGGCCTGACCTACTGCTCTTTGTGTACTTGGTTCTTTTTAAATCTCCACTTCCATCAAATCCTCTGCAAGCTCTACTTCGACGCTTACCATCTTCTGTACGGCGGAAAGCACGTCCCCCTTTTCGGCTGCGGGGTAGATGTGGGTTAGGAGCACCTTTTTCGCTTTCGATTCGTTTGCAATCCTTGCAACTTCGAGAGGGCTGAGGTGCCCCTTCATCTTCAGTTCTTCTGGATGGGAGCACTCTATGAGGAGCAGGTCTGCATTCCGTGCTAGACCGACAACCTCTTCGGCATAATCAGTGTCTCCCGTGTAAACAAGGCTTTTTGCCTCCGATTCGACCCTATATGCGAGGCTGTTTTCCGTGTGCGCAGTATTTGATGTCTCTATCTTAAAGTCTGTGAATTCCCTCTTGCCTTCTCCTATCTCTCTCACCTCAAGTCCCTCCGGCTCAATCCAGCCGTCGTAGGCCTGTTTGAATGCGGAAAACAGCTTTTCCATACCGCGTGGCCCCCATACGGTAAGAGGCTTAGTCCTCTGCGGCCTGTCTGTGTAGCGCGTGGCAAACAGGAAGGGGATGAGGTCTGCGGTGTGGTCGGGGTGGAAGTGGGTGATGAAAATATGGTCAATATCGAGGTAATCAATGCCCGCCCGCTCGAGCTTCCATGTCGATCCTGCGCCGCAGTCAAGCAGGAGCTTTGAGCCCGGAAGCAGCAGGGCGTATCCCGACGAGCACCTTGTGGGATGGGGTATGCACGTTCCGGAGCCCAGTATAATCAACTTCATACTTTAGAGCTTACGTCTTTTATGATGTTTATCAATTGTTTAATCTATACCCCTAAGAGGTGACGGCGATGAGCAGAGGCTTAATCACTCTTATCACGGACTTCGGACTGAGCGACCACTTCGTCGGGGTGATGAAAGGGGTCATTAAAACGATAAACCCGGCGGTGGAGATAGTGGATGTGTGTCATGATATCCCCCCTCACGATATTGCCAGGGCGGCCCTTATGCTCAGTGACTCCTACGGGTATTTCCCCCCGGATACCATTCATGTCGTGGTGGTAGACCCCGGTGTGGGAAGCACGAGGGAGCCCGTTGCCGTTCGGGCGATGGAGCATGTGTTCGTAGGCCCCGACAACGGGGTGTTCACATATATATACGAGAAGGCTCCAGAGTACCGGGCGTGCGGTATCAGGAACCGGGAATTGATGCTGCGAGACGTAAGCTCCACTTTCCATGGGAGGGACATTTTTTCCCCTGTGGCCGCCCACATCTCCAAGGGTCTTGATTTGAGTGAACTCGGCCCTGAGATTAAGAAGGTGGCGAAGCTTGAGGTGCAACGGCCCTTGAGGCGCGGGGATGAAATTGTGGGTCGGGTTAGCTACATTGACGGCTTCGGCAACGTTGTTACGAACATACCGGGGGAAATGATAGAGGGGGAAGCGCGTATTGAGATTTGCGGCGCTGTATTGGTTGGGGTCAAAAGCTCATACGCCGATGTGCGTAGGGGGGAGATGCTCGCTATAATAGGCGGCTCAGGGTATCTGGAGATATCGGCAAACCGCGCGAGGGCCTCTGATGAGCTTCGTATAACCGACGGGGCGCGCAGTGGTGTCAAAGTTGTGGTAAAGCTTCTAAAATAAACGCTCAGGAGTAGCGTCCCGGGTATGGAGCGCGGCAAGCAGTCAGTTCTGGGAGAACACTTTTCTTATAGCGTTGTTCAGCTCTTCAATCTGATAAGGTTTTGTTACAAGTCCCTTGAATCCGTGTTGGGTGTAACTATCAATTATGGGATCGTTGGTGAGCCCCGTGGATAAAATGGCCTTGGCGTCGGGGTCTAGCTCCAGTAGTTTTACAATTGTTTCTTTGCCGCCCATACCTTCCGGGATGTTCAGGTCCATAATAACTATGTCAAAGGTGTTCCCTAATTTCTTGAAATTTTTGTAAACATTTAATGCTTGCTCGCCCGTTTCTGCAAAATCGACTTCGTAACCATGATGGACTAGCAGTTTGCCGGCGACCTCTCTGATGGCCCTTTCGTCGTCCATGATGAGCACTCTTATTTTTCTTCCGAACTGTGCACGCTGCTCTTCGGAGAGCTCTTCGTCGTCCGTTAATTGAGTCAGATACAGCCCCGCTTCTTGTGAAGACTCCGCCGAAACCTCCTCCTCGAGAAGAATCATGTCTTCGGACTCGGGTATATAGATGTCAATCTTTGTTCCGTTCTCGAATTTCGTGTCCAGACCTATATATCCGCCGTGGTTCTTTATGGTGGTGTAAGCGATTGCAAGTCCAAGGCCTTTACCGTCAGGCTTGGTGGTGAAAAACGGGTCGAAAATGTGCTCGTGGTGCTCAGGAGATATTCCGGGGCCTTCGTCTATAATGCTGACTTTCACATAATTGCCTTCCGTAAGGGGCAGGCCGTGATTCATTGTTACTTCCCTATTCCTAGCTTGGACCAAAATCCTCCCCCCATCGGGCATTGCGTCTATTGAGTTGTTGATTATATTTTGAAAAACCTGAGTGAACTGAGATTGGTCTATCTCTACTGTGTGCAGGTCTTGTTCTATGTCGTAGTCACACACGACTTTGCTCTCTACGGACGAGAAATAGGTGGTGTCTTTTAACAGTTTCCCAAGGGCAACGGCCTTTTTATCCGGCGCGGTGTCTTTTTGAGAAAACCACAGTAGCCTCTCGGTTATTTCCTTGATTTGAAAGCACGCCTTTTCGGCTTGCTTTTCATAGATTCTGGAAAGAGAAAGATTTCCCAGTATTGCGGACAACAGGTTATTGGCGTCGTTGGCTATGGTGTGAGAAACCACACTCAGCGAATCGAGCTTTTGACCCTTCATCAGCTCTTCATCGATGCGTTTGCGGGCTGTGATATCCCTGAATACAAGGACGGCACCCGTGATGCTGTCATTACTATCCTTATATAGGGGCGAAGCTGGCTGAGACAAACTTTTCAAGCCCGTCTTTTGTTATTAAAACGGTGTCTTTCTTAAGACCCGTGGTTTCACCGGTTTCCAGTGCCGAGAGGGCGGGGCTTTCACACTCTTCCCTGGTCTTTTCGTTTAACAACCTAAAGATTTCCCTTAGTGGACGCCCGAACGCAGCCTGGTCCTGCCATCCTATAAACTCTTCTGCGAATTTATTTATCATCACCACTTTGCCGTCGGTGTCGACCGTTATAACGCCGTCGCCGATAGAGCGCAGCGTAATTGACAGCCGCTCTTTTTCGGCGGCCAGCTCTACTTCCATCCGCTTGCGCTCGGTAATGTCCCGTGAGTTTACTACGATCTTAACCTCATTGGGGCTGCCTGGAAGCTTTTTCCCTATTCCCTCCATTATTCGCCAGGACTGGTTTTTATGAAGGAACCGGTACTCCATGGAGTATGTGGAGTCGGTGTTTTGCAATTTAGATATCATCGATGCGAACTTGGCAGAATCCTCAGGGTGAATCAGCTCAATCACGTTGGTTCCGGCAGATTCTTCCGCACTGTATCCAAGTATTCTGGCCACAGAAGGGCTCTGATAGTGAATTATGCCGTCCTTGTCAATGATAGTGATTAAATCGGAAGCGTTGTCAATAAGGGTTCTGAAGTGTTCCTCGCTCCTCCTGAGTTCCTCCGCTTTTTCCACCTTTTTCTTTTCGGTTATGTCTCTGAATGTGATGACCCCTCCGAGGGTTCGTCCCTTGTCGTCAATGATAGGTGAGGCAGTATATTCGATTGGATAAGTGTTCCCCTCTTTGGATTTGACGGCGATGTTGATGGAGGAAGAACTCAAGACGAAGCCTTCGGTTATGACCTTCGTTAAAGGCAGCTCTACTTTATCCCCGGTTTCTTCGCTGATAAGATTGAACACCGATTCCAGCTCAGTGCCGATAGCCTCATTATGTTTCCATCCGGTCAGCTTCTCGGCAACCGGGTTCATATAGGATATATTGCCCTTTGTGTTTGTAGTAACAATTCCCTCTCCGATGCAATTAAGGGTAGTCGAGAACCATCTTTCTTTTTCTTTGACCTTGGTTTCCATACCGTGTCTGAACAGGGCCATTTCTATTATAGAGCGAACCTCACGGGCTTCAATCGGTTTGGGTACGTACCCGTAGGGGTTGGTCTGATTTGCCCGTTTGAGAACTTCTTCGTTAACGGTGTCGGTAAGGTAAACGATGGGTGTGTGAAGGTTGGAATTGATTTCCTGGGCCGTTTCCACCCCGTCCATTTCACCTTGAAGAGCTATATCGATTAGAACCAGGTCTGGCTTATTTTCCTTGGCTTTTTGAACGGCTTCGGCTCCTGTGGATGCGGTTGAGGATACATCATATCCTATCATTTCAAGGGTGACCTGAATGTACTCGGTTGTATTTTGGTCGTCGTCGACTAAAAGAATGCGTGATTTTCCCATATCAATACCTTAATTGTGTTGCACCTCCAACCTATAATAAATATAATACTTATGAGCGATATGTAAAAGACTTGTTATGTTTATTACATAACTGTATGGAATTGAGACGTTACTTTAAGTGTTCAAAACTATTTAAGATCTCAAGATTATTGTAGCCCGTATACCACAAATTTAAGCAGGCGATTGCTCTGTGTCTGCACTTCAATCTACAAAATCAATTTTCCTTAATTCCGGTATTGTATAGGGGAAGATGTTTTTTACTTTGTAAGGTTGCGATGGTATATTGTGAAAAGATTTTTTTTGGAGGGAAAAATGTTTTTTAGGATAATTTCAGCGTCGATTTTGCTGAGCACTTTGTTTTGTTTCGGATATTATGCAGGAGCCGAAAGCATCACCGATGCGGAACAGCAAAGATTAATCTCTTTTCTGAAAAAGCGCTCAGGCTCGAAATTACCGCCGGATGCGGTCGTCAAAGTGGTGGGATACGAAAAGTCTCAGATCCAAAATTTTAAAAGGGGCAGATTTATAGTTACAACTTCCAAAGGCTCAGGGGATTTTCCGTTCCATATCAGCAATGACGATAAGTACCTCTTCATCGGGGACCCTGTTGACACCTCCGGTTTTAAGAACAGTCCGGTCAAGGGTTTAAAACAGGGCAGCGCTTCTTTGGGCCGTCAATCCCTGCCGGTGTTAGTTTCGCAGGACGGTAGGTACTTGGTTTTTAACGAATTGGTCAATATATCCGACCCCTTCAAAGACGTGCTGAGCAAGATTTCCCTGAAGAATGTGCCCATTAAGGGGAACAAGGACGCTAAAATCACCGTGGTCGAGTATTCAGATTTTCAGTGTCCATATTGCAGGAAGGGATCGGAGATAATTCCACTGCTTTTAAGCGAATATAAGGGGAAGGTCAGGTTTGTTTTCAAGCAGCTTCCGCTCCCAATTCATAACTGGGCAAAACCGGCAGCAATTGCATCCGTATGCGCCCATGAGCAGGGGGTGGATAATTTCTGGGAGTTTCATGACCTGCTTTTTGATAATCAGAGAGCTATTAATTTAAACAATTCCGAAGAAAAATTTTTAGAGTTTGCCAAAAAATTAAAGCTGAATCAGGATAAGTTTAAAAAATGCCTGTCTAAACCGGAGACAGCTTTAAGGGTAGAGGAAGATTTTAAAGAAGCTCAGGAACTTGGGGTCAATTCCACGCCTTCGTTTTTTGTCAACGGGATGCTTGTACAGGGTGCAGACTATCAGGGGATAAAGACAGCTATTGATCTTGCGCTCTCAGAGGGTACATAGGAGCGAAGCGGGGGGTAACCCTCAAGTGTTCATGAGAGGTTACATAGTAGTGAAGTGGAGATACCCCTCAAATGTTCGGAGCAAACGTAGATCTTCTAAATACTTAATTTTGTACTTTAAAGTATTGACGTATCTGACCTTAATATACTATAATATCCTTAGTGTCTTAAAATTATAATCTGAGGTTTGATCATGAAGTGTCCAAAGTGTGGATTTAATAATGTGGATTGGGCGGAGAGTTGCAAGAAGTGTAATGGTAATCTGAATCCCCTTTATACCCGCCTCAGTACGGAAGTTTCCCCAGAAACAAGCAGAAGGGAGCCGCCCGCCGCCCCGCCGCCTGAACCTCAGGCTGCCGACCTATCTGTGCAGCTTCAGAGTTCAGTATCTTCCAATGTTCAGGATGAAGGTGCACAGGTCACCCCCCCCGCTTTGCAGGAATCAGAAGAACTGAAAGAGCCTTATATTCCTACACCCTTTAGGTCTCGTGTGGACCGAGATGATTTGTCATCACCACCGGGGACACCTCCACAGGAAGGTAATGTTTTGCCTTCCCCTCCGGATGCCGAGGTCTCTGAAGTCGAGTCTGAAAATGCCCAACCCGTTGCTCTGCAGAACAGCGGTGGTCATGAATCTGGTGCAATTCCCGACACCTCAACTCCAATACCCCAACCTCATCTCCCTGGAGAAGAGGAGGTTGTGTTGGAAGATGATCAATCTGATGTAGAGCAATATGGTGAGCTTAGGGATCCAGAAGATTATGAGGATATAGTAGATGAAAGAGGGCTTGTCTCTTATGATTTGGCCGGGTTTGGTTCGAGAGTAGCCGCCGTGGTAATTGATATTATCGTGATATGTTTTATCACTGCTATTACAATTTATGTAGCTTTTATGGCAGCCGGAAAAAATTTGATACCTGAGCAAGCTTTTGAGATTTCCATACCGATATTTTTACTTGTGTTCCTACTGTATTTCATTGTCCTGATCGGTTATAATGGAAAGACAATCGGCAAGACGATTCTTAAAATAAGAGTGATTAGAGACACCGGTGACCAAGTAGGTTTGGGGAGATCTATTTTAAGATCGGTTTCCTTCATGATTCTTGGATTGTTTTCCGTATTGGCTTTGATTGACTCCAACAATCAAACATTGCATGATAAGATTGCAAAGACGTATGTGGTGAGTGAGTAATATTCTAGTATGCCATCCTTTGATGAAATCAATGAATGCATTGCCGAGGGTTCGGTTGAAATCGAGTCTTGGGTCTCCAGGCAGCGTAAGAAGGTTGAAGTTCCCCTTTACACCTCTGTTGATGTTAGGATATCAAAGCACAAGATAGCCCCCGTTGATACCAATATCTTTCCTGCGGGATTCAACAACCTGTCGGCAGATTGCAGGCTGCATGCCTCGGAGCTCTTTAAGAACTACTTTGCCCTTAAATATCCTGAAATTGAGAAAATCCTTATAATCCCCGAGCTACACACCCGCAACACATACTACTGGGAGAACATCCATGTGCTCAAGTCAATCCTTACGACCGTTGGTTTTGAAGTGGAAGTCGGTCTGATAAGCGATGATTTGCGCTCAGACAGCGTCGAGCTTAAAACCTCGAGCGGGGGGGTAGTTACAGCTCGGAGTCTTCGGAGAAGCGGCTCCTGTGTCCACACATCCAATTTCAGACCCGATCTCTTGCTGATAAATAATGATTTCTCCGATAAATACCCCGAAATACTTAGAGAAATAGTTCAGCCGGTTGAGCCCCCCGTTGAGCTTGGCTGGCATTCGAGAAGAAAGGATATACATTTCGAGTTTTATAACAAGCTTGCATATGAAGTGGCTCGAATGGTTGATATAGACCCGTGGGTGTTTACACTTGAGACCATAGCGGTAAAAGGAGTCGATTTCGACAGTCCTCGGGACAGGGAGTGGGTGGCGGATGTTGTGGACGAGGTGCTTGAGAGCCTGAGGGAGCAATACAGCTCCAGGGGGATAGACGAGGAGCCCTTTGTTATCATCAAGAGTAATTACGGCACTTACGGAATGGCCGTAATCAGTGTGGTCGGGGGTGATGATGTGAGAAGGCTGAACGCCGAGGGCAGAAAGAAGATGAGGGTGGCTAAAGGGGGGATGATTGTGAGGGATGTTGTAGTACAGGAGGGGGTTCACACGTCGCT
>JADFKM010000043.1 GCA_022564935.1 Candidatus Dadabacteria bacterium | reverse complement strand
GCGAACGATGTGAAGATCTGGTGGCTCGACCTGATTGGAAGGCCGGTCGATCATTATGCGGATGCCTACTGGGAACAGAACAGGCAAAGAGGTGAGGGGTGAGGGGTGGGGGGTGAGTGTATTCCCTTTTGCATCAAAGGCGCTACACCTGTTTGTCGCTCTTAAAGAACTAATTAATCCTGAATCTTTCCTGTGTCTTCGTGACCCGCCTTCTTAAGCTTCTACGGACACTTCTTCGCTTCAGGTTCCGGTAAACATTATCACGAGGCGGTTAGGCTTGTTGTTCTCGACGGAGCGCAATACGTCAAGGCCGGTGCTCCAGCGAAGGTGATAGTCTGTGATAACGAGGTCATAATACCCCTTCTTAAGCGCCTTGTTCAGGCCATTCATGTCGATAATATGTTTCACTTCTAGGTTGGGAAATACTTTGCCGAGCTCCCGCTCGACCGGCGCTCGGTCGTCCGGGTTGTCATCCCGAGTACAATGTTAAGTGGTTTTTCTTCGAGTTGTTTAGTTTTACTCATGTGTTTATATTAGGGTTTGCGCTCACAGTTGGATTCAAACGGTCTGTTGACTCGACAATTTTTCTTCACATTTAATACAAAACTTTAGTATCAATGCTTCATGAGCTTCAACGTGAACAGACACTCAGTTATTTCAATCCCTTCGCTTCAGAAAAGACAACTACTATAGGATAATTAAATACCGGAGAATTTGCCACCTGGACTCAAAATTCGTGCTTTAGTACTAAGCGGGTGCGATAACGGGTGACCAAGGGGGGCTTTCTTCGACATTGAACTATCTGCCCTTCGGAGACTTCTCCAGCGGCACGGGCTCGTTGATTACTTCACACGATTACAACGGTAAGGAGTTCGACCCCGAAAGCGGACTGTATAACTAAGGCGCAAGGTACTACAACCCCGCCCTCGGAAGGTTCAGCATTTCAGACCTGGTGGGAGTGTGGAGATGGATTGCAGGGCGGCTTGCCGTGCGCCGGAGCTCAGAGAATACTCCTGTCCAAACTCCTGTACTGTATGGCCTCTGAGATGTGGTTGGAGTTCACGTCAACCTGGCCATCCAGGTCGGCGATGGTGCGTGATACCTTGAGGATCCTGTCGTGAGCCCGTGCGCTCAGCCCGAGCCTGTCAATCGCCACCCCCAGCAGCTCTTTGCTGTCGGGGTCCAGCTTGACGAACTTCTTGAGCTGCTTGGGCGTCATCTGCGAGTTAGAGTAGATTGGCGAGTCCTCGAACCTCCTTATCTGAGCTTCCCTCGCCTTGTTCACCCTCTCCCTGATCTTCACCGAAGGCTCTCCTTTCGTCTCATCGGAAAGCTCCTTGTACCTGACCGGCGGCACTTCGATGTGAATGTCTATCCTGTCAAGAAGCGGGCCTGAGACCCTTGCCCTGTATTTCTGGATTTTGTTCGGGCTGCAGGTGCACTCGTTAAAAGGGTCTCCGTAATACCCGCAGGGGCATGGGTTCATAGAGGCGACGAGCATAAAATTGGATGGATAGGTAATCGAGGTTAACGCCCTCGAGATGGTGACATTTCCGTCCTCAAGGGGCTGGCGCAGAAGCTCGAGGACGTTCTTTTTAAATTCAGGCAGCTCGTCGAGAAAGAGCACGCCGTTGTGAGCCATGCTGACCTCGCCGGGCTTGGGAATCGTCCCGCCGCCGATCAGTCCTGCGTCACTAATCGAATGGTGGGGAGGACGAAAGGGTCTCGTAGCAATAAGGGATGAGTTTTGTGGAAGCAGCCCTGCTACCGAGTAAATCTTAGTGGTTTCGAGCGCTTCTTCCAGGGAGATGTTCGGGAGGATCGAGGGAAGCCTCTTGGCAAGCATCGTCTTCCCCGTGCCGGGCGAGCCGAGCATAAGCACGTTGTGGCCGCCCGAAGCGGCGACTTCGAGAGCGCGCTTGACGTGCTCCTGACCCTTTACATCCTGCAAGTCCTCTTCATAGTTCCTTAATTTATCGAATATTTTTGTAACATCCACCTCTGTCGGCTCTATATCTTTTGTATCCTGAAGGAACAGGGCGATATCCACGAGGGTTTCAACCCCTATGATATCGACGCCCTTTACCACGGCGGCCTCTTCGGCGTTCGATTTCGGAACGATGAGTCCCCGGAGCCCGGCGTTCCTCACGCTGATGGCGCACGGCAGCGCCCCTTTGACCGATTTAACGTTCCCGTCCAGGGATAGCTCCCCCATTATGATGTATTGATCCAGTTTATCCTGCTTGAGGGATCCCGTGGCGGCGAGAATTCCGATTGATATGGGGAGGTCGAAAGCCGAGCCCTCTTTCCTGATGTCGGCCGGGGCGAGGTTTACCGTTATCCTCTTAACGGGGAAGTCGAAGTTGCAGTTTCTAATCGCCGACCTTACGCGCTCTTTGCTCTCCCTCACCGCCCCTTCCGGCAGCCCGACGGTGGTGAACTGCGGGAACCCTGAAGAGATGTCTACTTCCACCTCGACGAGGTATGCGTCGATTCCGAATATGGCGCTGCTGAGTACTTTTGATATCATATGCCCTCTTTACCTATATCACAAATCTCCGTATGGTTTCAACAAGCTCATGCCGGAGCGGGCAAGAGATTCGTCCCGGATGAGCGTTTGGGCCCCGGGTGTAGTATGTGGGGAATGGATGTGGTAATTTTACGTTGGCTTTAGCAACCAGCACGGCGTTGGTTTTGCCGAAACGATCGAGCGGCACGCTTATAGCTATTTCAAATAGATAAAAGGAGGCAGTTTAAGATGCCGGAGAAAGATAACGAATTTGGTAGAGCTTTTGATATAGAAGAAGGTGATGCTTCGGAGCAGGAGTGTACACAGGAGCAATTAGATAGTGCCCGTAGAGAGTTTGAAAGGATAAAACTGGAAGTCATAAGGCCGTTGATGGAAAAATACGGAGAGAGCTTCAAGGCCGAGGGACATGGATATGAAATACTGGAAACAGGCGAAGACGATACGACTAGCATAGCTTTGGTAATAACGATAAGCAGCGAGGTGTACCCCGAGGACATACTGCCCTCTACCCTAAATATTGATTTGAAGCACAAGACTTGCGACGTGGTCGGAAACGGTTGGATCAACGTGCCGTCTCAGTTCGGATTTCGCAGGATTTTGCCCCCGTACATCTTAGACATCGAGGCTCTGAACTCAGATGTTGTGGACGCGCGCTTGAAAGTATTTGTAGACTTTCTGTACCTGGATAACTTCGGCGAGCGGAGATAGAGGGCAATGAGTGGGTAAGCAAATTCATAAGAACGGTGAATTACGACACTTTTGGAGGGGGAGAAAGGGACAATGAGGTGTGAGAAATTTCGGTGGTGGGACCGGGAACGAACGAAGGTGCGGTTGCACCTATGAAAGAGGAGTTTTGGTAGATGCTCAGTTAGCGCGAAAGTCTCTAAATAGCAAGTTCATTTTCTAATTCTTCAGACGTTGAATCACTTGGAATTACATCCAGCAAATTGCACATCGCCAAATACCTAATTGTACTATTACAAAAATTCTATTATTAGCAGTTCTATGCTTCTGCTTATGTACTGTCAACTTAAATGGGAAGCTTACAAAATAGGAAAGCTAGTTTGAATTTAATTTAAGGAGCTTGCCTCATCGAAGAGTGGCTCGATTACAACAGCTCCCTTCTCGTCAATGAACCCGAACTTCCCATCTACATTGACCAGATACCGCATGCCTTCTCCGTCTTAATACTCATCCGCACTATCCTATATAAATACCCTAAAGCGCAAAAAGTTGATATTGTGAAGTAGGGGTGGAGAGTTCCGAGTTGTGGAGGCAGGGGTAAGAAATTACAACAAATATTTGTAAGATAATTGCTAATTAGAATCTGATATAAAAGGATGGACGAGTGTCCTTTGACCGGTAGCTACTCTTCGAATTCCTCTACTTCTAGCTCCGGGTGGTGGCGCGGGAGCCCAAGGCGGAAAGCTATGAACGGCAAGAGCGGGTTGGGCAGCCAGTAGAGCCAGCCGAGACTGCGTACTTTGGTGTCATCGCCAAGGTGTAAGTCCATCCAAACGTAGAAGAACTTGTAGGGACAGAATCCGGGGATGTAGTTAGGCTTGAAGGCGTCGGTCAAAAGGTGCTTGCGCCGGATATAGAAGTTCCCCTCAAAGGGCGTAATTCCCCACCCTAGAGGCCCCTCGGCCAGTTTGGTGCCGCTCGGGGTGTGAGTGATGCGAACGAATTTCTTGGCCATAGTGCTGCGCCTCTCAACCTGTGTATTGATTAAGACGGGATAGTTGGGCCGGGGTTTCAGAACCCAGTCCTATTCTATGTTCAGAAAGCTCCTTAGGACATCGCCCATCTCGGAGTCGGCAATCTTCTTCAGGGCTGCTTTTTCTATCTGGCGTATTCGCTCGCGTGTGAGATTAAACTTCTTTCCAATCTCGTCGAGGGTTTGCCGGCCATCCTGACCGATCCCGAACCTAAGCTTCACGATCTCCATTTCCCTTAGAGTGAGGAGCCTCAAGCATCCCTTTATGCTCTCGGTGAGCTGGCCGGTCGCTATTTTGGAGTCGGGAGTCGGAGTGCCATGGTCGGGTATGAATTCCAGCAGCGTGGTCTTTTCACCATTCATTATGGGTGAGTCCAGTCGTGTCGTCTCATTTATTTCCGTTAGAATCCTCTCTATGACCTTAACGTATATTCCTGAGGCACGCGCTATTTCCTCCGGGGTAGGTTTTCTGCCCAGCTCCTTTTTGAGCTTTGATATCGTTCTGTAGACCTTGCCGGTCTGCTCAAACAGATACACCGGTACTCTTATTGTACGGGTCTGCTCCATAACGGCTCTGGATATGGATTGGCGTATCCACCAGGAGGCGTAGGTGGAAAATTTGTAGCCTTTGGTATGGTCAAACCTTTCCACCGCCTTCATCATCCCCACGTTCCCCTCCTGAATCAGGTCTGAAATGGGCAGCGCCCCGTTAATGTATTTCTTGGCCATGCTCACAACGAGCCTCAGGTTGGCCTTTGCAAATTTCTCTTTGAGCTGTTTAGCCTTATGAGAATAAATTATTATTAGCGCATTGAGCATTGCCGCCCTTCTCAACTGCTCTTTTTTTCGGCCGTTTGAGTTGAATATCCCTTCCCAGGGCTCAATTGTAGCCTGATCGAGAATGGCTTTGATCTGCCTTGCCCTAGATTCGCACTGCTTTATCTTAGCGGAGAGCTCAACCTCTTGCGTTCTAGAGAGAAGAGACTCAGCCGACATGTCCTTGAAATAGGCGTAGAGGAGCCTTAGCTGCTCATCGGGGGTAGCTTGAGTTTCCTTTTGTTCCGGCACTTGCGGTTGCTCGTATTCGAAGTCGAGCCCCGGTTCTTGCGTGTCGAAATCCTGGTCACTCTCGACCTCAACAGAGCCGTAAGATTCCCTGTCCCCGACAAACTCTTCAAAATCGTTGAGAGCTGAGATCGTTCTTTTTGATTCCAAATTCTTTATTTTCATGACCTTATGCTTCAATATTATCTAATTTGACATTTGCGAATCTAACTAAGAAAAGAGAGCAAGTCCCGCCGCATCTTTTTTCTTGCTTTCATGCTGCTAGGGGAAAAGTTTCAGAATGTGTTAAGCCTCAGTAGTATTCCCAATCTATCTCTATTCAATATAAGCACTAAATACCATTATTTCAAGGAAATTTTCAGCTTATTTGAATCGCTGATATAATTGCGTCAACCGATTTCTCAATACTCGATTTTTCTCAAATCCCCTGGCCTGAACGAATCCTAAACAATTAGCCGATTCTTGGGAACTCCGCAGCCGCGCTTTTAATCAATTAGCCGGGCGAGGTGAATGGAATTTTATAAAAAAAAAGGGGTGGCGGGACCCCTCGGCCCCGTCACAATGATATCGTGTACCAAGATTTAACTCTTGATGCTTAAATCCCTTCGCATCAGGAAAAGTTAAGGTTTTTGTAAATCCCTTCCAGTGTGGCGAAGTAGCCCTCGGCTGCCTTCTGAACCAGGTTTACGCCGCTCTTGGTGAGCTTCTCGGATGTGTTGCGAACGTATTTGGCATACTTTTTCTGGGCATCCAGTACCTTATCGAGGTTTCCGGCATAGTCTAAGCCCGGAACGTCCTTGAATAATTTGTCACAAGTGCCTTTAACCTGTTCGATGTATTCGTTTTCAAGGGCAAGAGCCTCGTCAACCTGAGCATTTGCGAACTGCTGTGTTTCTTCCACCAGGGCGATGTAGGTTTCGATACCTAATTGGAAGTTTTCCTTTACCAGTCCGTCAAGGGTTTTGATATTTTCTTCAAAATCCCCAACTTTTGTCTGTTTTTGTTCCTTTGTCATTGGAACTGACCTCCTTATGTCTTTAAGGTTTAGATTATAATATAGCACGGGTTTTGGGTGTTGTCAAGAGGTATTGTTCGCATCTGCGAATCAATATTACACATAATATTAATGACTTAAGGGTTTGTGCCGTCCTTGATATCGCATTAGCTTACATTTTCAGGCTGCTCGGGTTTGTGTGCGCTCGGTAATCATTAAATTGAAAATTGCTTTCATATCTAATTTCTGCAGTTTGATGAATGCAATTACCCCAGGTTTGAGTTTTAAAAACTCGAGAATGTTTTTTCTTGACAACACCCCTGCTATGGGTAACATCATGATTGTGGACCTCCCAAATCCATAATACAGGCCGAGATGACGACTAAAGGTTTGGGAACTTAGTCCTACATGGTTAAGCCGGGGTTTTGATGCGGTGGTAAGATTAGGCTAGGCGTTGCTTGAATGGGGACGGGCACATATCAAGGCTTGGCGGAGTGGAATAAAATGCAGGTAAGCAAGACTTTGGATTATGCGCTG
Organism: Candidatus Dadabacteria bacterium; assembly: GCA_022564935.1. Lineage (GTDB taxonomy): Bacteria > Desulfobacterota_D > UBA1144 > Nemesobacterales > JADFKM01 > JADFKM01. Next base: position 11,615 of record JADFKM010000043.1, on the reverse strand, counting down.
AGGTCTTTAACATTAATGAGCTCGAGTCCCGTGTCTACATATCGTATGAAGGATATATCCGAGCAGCGGAACATACCGCTTAATTACCTGGCTAAGATCATGAGAAAGCTTGTGAACAAAGGCATCGTGCGCTCCAGAGTGGGGCCTGACGGGGGTTATGTGCTGGAAAAGCCCCCTAGTGACATAAACTTAAAGGACGTGTATGAGGCGATAGAGGGCGAGATGAGAGTTGTTGACTGTATGGATAAGGATGCATTATGCACTTTCTATGAAAGTTGTCCGCAGATACCTGTGTGGGATAAGCTCCACGTGTCGTTGACCGATATTTTGAAGAGGACAACGATAGAGGATATGGTCAAACAGAATCATCTTTAGATGTTTAGAGAAGGGAAAACGATATGAGTATGAAAAAATCACTTAAGAGGAGAAACCAGGAATGAGCAACACCGATGTTCGTGTTGAAGAACTTGCAGAGCAGGAATACAAATACGGCTTTGTAACAGATATTGAGTCTGAAACTCTGCCTCCGGGATTGAATGAGGATGTGATAAGGCAGATCTCCGCCAAGAAGAACGAGCCGGAGTTCATGCTTAAATGGAGGCTCAAGGCATACAGGCACTGGCTCACTTTGAAAGAGCCTGAATGGGGCAACATACGCTACCCGCGCATCGACTATCAAGGAATCAGCTACTTCTCTGCGCCGAAGAAAACAGGGCTGGAGAGCCTCGACGAAGTGGACCCCGAGCTCCTCGAGACATACGAAAAGCTCGGCATACCGCTCGAAGAGCAAAAGATGCTTGCCGGTGTGGCCGTGGACGCCGTTTTTGACAGCGTCAGCGTGGTGACCACCTTTAAAGAAACTCTCGCCGAAGTCGGGGTGATCTTTTGCCCCTTTTCCGAGGCCGTGCAGAAATACCCGGAGCTGATTAAAAAGTACATGTTCTCGGTCGTTCCCTATACGGACAACTATTTTGCCGCTCTTAACTCCGCCGTGTTCACCGACCGCTCTTTCTGCTTAGTGCCCAAGGGGGTGCGATGCCCGATGGAGCTGTCCACCTATTTCCGAATTAACGAGAAGAACACCGGGCAGTTCGAGCGGACGCTCATTATTGCCGAGGAGGGCGCTTACGTGAGCTACCTCGAGGGCTGCACGGCGCCCATGAGGGACGAGAACCAGCTCCACGCCGCAGTGGTCGAGCTTGTGGCCCTGGACGATGCGACGATTAAATACTCCACGATTCAGAACTGGTATCCTGGGGACAAGAACGGAAAGGGCGGTATATATAACTTCGTCACGAAGCGCGGGAAATGCGCCGGTCGCAACTCGCACATCTCGTGGACGCAGGTCGAGACGGGCTCCGCCATAACCTGGAAGTACCCCGGCTGCATACTCCTGGGCGACGGCTCTGTGGGAGAGTTCTACTCCGTTGCCCTTACGAACAACTGGCAGCAGGCCGACACTGGCACCAAGATGATCCACATCGGAAAGAACACGCGCAGCAACATCGTGTCCAAGGGCATTTCCGCAGGACACGGGCAGAACACCTACAGGGGCATGGTTAAGATCCTCAAAGGCGCGCAGGGCGCGAGGAACTACACGCAGTGCGACTCGATGCTGATTGGAGAGGATTGCAGCGCCCATACGTTTCCATATATAGAGGTGAAAAATTCAAGCGCTCAGATGGAGCACGAAGCGTCGACGTCTAAGATAGGAGAAGACCAGATATTCTACTGCAAACAGCGCGGGATCTCCGCTGAGGACGCCGTGTCGCTTATAGTGAATGGGTTTTGCAAGGAAGTGCTGTCCGAGCTGCCCATGGAGTTCGCAATCGAAGCTCAGAAGCTTCTGAGCATAAGCCTGGAGGGGAGCGTGGGATAATCGTAGTGCTGTGTGGAGATGGCGGCACCCGGCGGGAACTACGCTTACTACAGATATTTTGCTGTTTGCGGCGGTAACGGCGCTTAGGGTCGTTTCGACTTAATTCAAAGAAATTCTCAAACGGAGACTGGTTAAGATGCTTGAGATAAGAAACCTTCATGCGAGGGTAGATGATAGAGAAATACTCAAAGGAATAAACCTCGTGGTAAATCCCGGAGAGGTGCATTCAATAATGGGCCCCAACGGCTCCGGGAAGAGCACACTCGCTCAGGTGCTTGCCGGAAGGGAGACTTACGTTGTCACTGAAGGCGAGGTGCTTCTTGACGGGGACAACATTCTTGAGATCGAACCGGAGGAAAGGGCATGCAGGGGTATATTTATGGCCTTCCAGTATCCTGTGGAGATCCCCGGTGTGGCCAACACATATTTTCTGAGAATGGCCCTAAACTCCATAAGGAAGTACAACGGCCTCAAAGAGCTTAAGCCCGTCGAGTTTGTGAAGTACGTGAAGGAGAAGATGAAAATAATCCGCACAAGCGACGACCTTCTTAAGCGCTCGGTGAACGAGGGCTTCTCCGGCGGGGAGAAGAAGCGCAACGAAATTTTTCAGATGGCCTTGCTGGAGCCTAAACTGTGTGTGCTCGATGAGACGGACTCGGGTCTCGACATCGATGCCCTTAAGCTTGTAGCCGACGGTGTCAACGCTATGAGAAGCCCCGAGCGGGCTTTTATTATCATTACTCACTACCAGCGCCTTCTCAACTACGTCGTTCCTGATTTCGTGCATGTGCTGGTGGACGGCAAGTTAGTTAAATCGGGCGGCAAAGAGCTTGCTCTAGAGCTTGAGGAGAAGGGGTATTCCTGGGTTGAAAATTCAAGTCAGTCCGCCGCCTAGCGCCATTTCGTTCGAGATAGGAGTTAGTTAGATGGAGAACCTCGTGTTGAAGGATGTCGAAAGCTACATAGATGGCTTTGCCCGGTTTGAGCGCAGTGTAGCGGGGAACGGGTGGTCATGGCTGAGTCCGCTGCGCAAAGAAGCGATCTCTAAATTCAAGGAGCTGGGCTTCCCTACCACGCGTCATGAGGAGTGGAAATTTACGAACGTCGCCCCTATCACAAAAACGTCTTTCAGGCTCACGGAAAGAGCCACCGCATTACCGGCCGGTGAGGAGCTTGAGAAGTTCACGATACCGGAGCTTGACGTCTTCAAACTCGTTTTTATAGACGGGCACTTCACCCCCGAGCTTTCCTCGATTAAAGAGCTTCCCGAGGGAGTCAAGATAAAAAGCCTGAGGGATGCGTTATCCCAGGAGCGCGAGCTTCTGGAGCCCCACCTTTCCCGCTACGTCGATTTGTCAGATGATGCGTTTAGTTCCCTCAACACTGCGTTTATGCAGGACGGGGTCTTTGTTTACGTCCCGGAAAATACGGTTTTGCCGGAGCCGGTGCATGTACTCTACGTGTCAACGGGCACTACCTCACCGACGATCACCCATCCCCGCAACCTGATAGTAGCCGGAAAGAGCTCCGAGGCCACCGTTATCGAAGATTACGTTTCGCTGGGTGAAGGGGTGAATTTTTCAAATGTGGTAACCGAGCTCGTGGCGGGTGAGAACAGCCATATCAATCACTACAAGATAGAGAGAGAGAACAGGAAGGCGTTTAACGTGTCCACACTTAGGATCGAGCAGCTAAGGAACAGCAGCGTCTCGACCCATGCTGTGCTCATCGGGGGCGCTCTGGTGCGCAACAACATACACCCGGTTCTCGACGGGGAGGGCGGCTCCTGCCTGATAAACGGCCTGTTCATGGCCACGGGCTCTCAGCACATGGACAACCACATGTTGGTGGAGCACGTGAGTCCCCACTGCGACAGCCGCCAGTTCTATTACGGCATTCTGGACGGCCGCTCAAAGGGGATTTTCAGCGGGAGGATTGTGGTTCACAAAGACGCGCAAAAAACAGACGCCAAGCAGACCAACAGGAACCTGCTGCTCTCCGAGGAAGCCTCGATCGATACCAAACCTCAGCTAGAGATCCACGCCGACGACGTGAAATGCACGCACGGGGCCACAATAGGACAGATGGATGAAAGCGCCCTTTTTTACATGCGCTCCCGCGCCATACCCCTGGACAAAGCCAAAGCCATACTGCTGCTTGCATTCGCCGGGGAGAGCCTGAAGCGAATTGATCTGGAGCCTTTGAGAGTGTACCTCGAAGGTGTAGTGGCCGAGTGGTTCAGCAGCGAGCACCTTAATTTAGGATGAGATGTGACCGGTTATTAACTACTAATTTGAAACGAGGTATTGTGCTATGTGTTTGAAGTTGTCTTAGCTTAGTTAGGAGTCCATTCAGGGTGTGCATCTATGGTTATTTCAGGTTAACCTAAACATTATTCATAAGAGTGTCGCTTTTAATCCCTCCGCCTACTCAAGCTCTAGCAGAATGGGGTCGATGGATTCGATGACTTCTCCCAGGTATCGGTTGATGTCTGCCTCCCTCTTTTCGCCGAGTATCCTTTCCCTGACGTTTTGAAGCAGCTCCGGCTCCGTTCTCCGACTGAGGTGTCTGATTATCGGAGACCTGGAAGGAAGAACGCTGAACGACCTGTAGCCTATTGAGAGCAGCGCCAAAGCCCCACGGGGCGCTCCGGCCATCTCTCCGCATATGGTGGGGTGTTTGTCGAGGTCTTGGGTTTTAATAAGTATGTCGTCGAGGGTTCGGATTATCGCCGGGTGGAAGGGCGAGTACAGGTGCCCCACGATGTTCGAGTTCCTGTCGACCGCCAGCAGGTACTGAATGAGGTCGTTTGTGCCTATGGAGACGAAGTCGATGATATCCATGTAATCACTGAGCTGATACAGGAGCGCCGGCACCTCCATCATTATTCCCAGTGGCGGGATTTGGGAGCGCGCAAGGCCTAGCTCTTCGCTAATCTCCTCTATTATTTCGTGCGCGGTCTCCACCTCCCAGATCTGCGTTACCAACGGCAACAGAATTCTGAACCTGTAACCCTTTTTAATTAAAATCATTACTGCCCTTATCTGGTCTCTGAACAGATCGAGGTACTCCATTGAGAACCTTACGGCCCGAAGCCCTAGAAGCGGATTTTCTTCCTCCGGGAAAACAAAATATGGAAGCGGCTTGTCCGCGCCGACATCAAGAGTTCTCAAAGTTGTGCAGCCTTCGAAATTTTTGGCCACGTTTTCGTAGGCGGTCACCTGCTCGGCCACCGTGGGCCATGAATTGAACAGCGTGAAGGCGAATTCGGTCCTGAAAAGCCCAACGTCGGTCAGCTTGTACCGCTTTGCCATTTCAACGTCCACCGGAAACCCGATATTGGCCGATATCTCTATCGGGAATGGAGCCTTACCGTCCTGCGCGCCTTCTTTCTCTACGATCTCTAAGAGCTTAATATGTTGTTTGTATGCCCTTTCGTATTCCTCTATCAGTTCGTTGTCGGGGTTTAAGAACACGAAGCCCGTCTTCCCGTCCACAAGCAACCTTTGTCCGGGCACAACGAGGTTATCCACATTCTTTATCCCGAACACCGCGGGTATGCCGAGCGATTGTGCGAGGATGGCCACGTGCGAGGTCTCTCCGCCTTGCTCGGTAACTATGGCGGATATGTTGCTTTTCAGCATGGTGGCAAGTAACGAGGGCCCGATATTGCGACCGACCACGACGGCCCCGTCCCCGGGTTTGGGCTCTATGTGATCCACTCCTCTTTCATGGAAGAGGTGGTGTAGGACTTTTTCCCCTATTTCCCTTATATCGATCGCCCTTTCTCTCAAATAGTGGTCTTCAAGCCTCTCGAAGTGTCCGGCTATGGATTCGATCCCCTCCATGATGGCTACCTCGGCGGTGGACCCTTTTTCCTCGATTACCCCTAAAATCGTATTCCTGAAGGTCGAGTCTTTTAAGATCAAGATATGAGAATCGAATATGTTTATCTCCGCCTCTGAGAGCTTCCCCTCTTCATTGAGCCTGTGTATCAGACTCTCCATGTCCGCTTCCACCGACTCGAGGGCGTCAATCAACCTTGCCCCCTCTTGCTCGACCCCCTGAGGCTCGAACTCGTCCATGGGAAATTCCTGGAAAAGACCCTTCAGCAGGTACACGTGGCCGACAGCGTATTCTTCCGATACGCCCTTTCCCTGATAGAGCTTTGAATCCGTTTGGGGCTTTAGCCTCTCCAGCCTGTCTGCGACTTCAAAAAGTCCTGCCAGTCGTGAGGCTATTATTAGGAACAGCGTTTCTTCAGCGGGGTTAATAAATCTCTGTTCCTTCGTTTGAGCGACTAAGACCCCGATACATCTGTTTTGAAGTAAAATGGGAACGCCGATGTAGCTTTCGTATTCCTTTTCGCCGCTCTCGGGGAAGTATTTATATTCGGGGTGCTTTGAGGCGGGCATCGATATAAGGGGGCTTTTGTTTTTATAAACTACCCCCGTGAGTCCCTCGCCGGGCTTTAGTTTTATGGGCTTTTTAGGGTCAATGTGAAGTCCCCTGGTAGACTTCAAGACCAGTTCGTTTTCCTCGTCGTCCCACAGGTATATCGAAGCGACGTCTAAATGAAGGGAGTCGGCAATTTTATTCACTATGCTCTTTAATATATTGTCGAGACCGGAGTACTGGTTAACCAGGTCGCTTATTTCTTGTACGATCTTCAGGTGGAAGTCGGGTCTCTCTATGGTTGTTTTGTCCATGATTCAAGGGTTCGGTATTACAATTATTCGTTCAGCGGGCAAGCCTGCGGGGGTGTATTCAAACCGGTATTACTCACTTAGCTTACCTGATTTGATCCGGTTCTCTTTGCAGCTTTACCGGAATTGTTATTGAACCGAGTAACTTAAGATCCGAAATTATTTATCGTTAATATTATATCCAATTTGGGAATTGCTCTAAACGGCTGAGGGTTTTTTGATTCTATCCCGTGGTCTTCTTTGCAACGGTATATCAATTATACAGATCAACGCAATTTCTTAGACTTGACTTCGGCTTCTGAACCCAAGTAAATAATAGGTGAGCATGGGTTGTTGGGACTTTAGGCAGGTGAGGAATTGGTGTTTCATGGATTTCTGTTATGGCAAACACATACAAAGTACGGTTTGTAAAGGCTGGAAGAACGGTTCAGGTCGAGGAGGGGCGGAGTGTGCTGAAGGCGGCCGTGGGGAGCGGCCTGGACCTGGAGTTCCTTTGTACCGACGGGAATTGCGGCACCTGTAAGGCAAAACTTCTCGAAGGGGAGATAAGCTACAGGCGCGAGCCCGAGATCCTCTACGATGACGAGAAGGCCGATGGTATTGTACTGCTCTGCATTGCCAGTCCTAAGACCGACCTGGTGGTTGAGGAGCTGTAGAAACCTTTCAATTACCGAGCATCCCCTTTAGGACTGCCTGCGGTTTGAGCTCCCCGGCGTTTCGATTCTTCTTTTAAATTCAAAAGAACCTTTGAGCTTAGTGCTTAGGGGCGCCTGAGCTGTGTATAGTTTCTTGGTTGTTTAACATAGTGCCTAGTAAGGGAATCATGGTAAGAGGTGTTCCGGGTTGTGGAAGCGAGGGCAATAACTTGATACGGCACATCAAGTATGGAATATAACACAACGATATTATTTAAAGAAATTTGCAAGATTTCACAAAACTTCTTGATTAATAAAATTTATTACTTTATAATCTGAGGTTATTAACGGAGGTAAGAAGTATATGAAACTAGCTGATAAAGTAGCGTTGATTACGGGAGGGAGTAAAGGCCTTGGAAAGGCTACCGCCATTCTGTTTGCGCAGGAAGGGGCCAAGGTAGTAATTACCGGACGCACCGAGAAAACGCTCCAGGAGGCAACGGAAGACGCTAAAGCCCAGGGCGCAGAGATCGAGTACCTGGTAAGCGATGTGTCAAAGGAAGAAGACTGCAAATCAGCAGTTGAGTATGTGGTTAATAAACACGGCAGGATTGACATACTTTTTAACAACGCCGGAGTACTCTACCTGGGCACCACCCACGAAACACCAACAGACATATGGGATAAAACCTTCGATATAAACGCTAAAGGCACTTACATGATGTCTAAATACACTGTCCCCCACATGCTCGAGCAGGGCAGTGGAACCATAGTTAACAATTCTTCTGTTCTCGGACTAAAAGCCGTTCCCGGCGTGGCGGCGTACAACGCTACGAAGGGAGCCGTCACTCAGCTTACAAGGAGCATGGCCGTTGAATATGCGGACAAAGGCATCAAGGTGAACGCCATCTGTCCCGGCACAATTCTTACGCCGATGGTCGAAGACCTGTTTGAGAAGCTTGGAGACAAAAAGGCGGCCGAAGAGATGTTCACGTCTTTTCATCCCATCGGCAGGCTCGGTAGGCCGGAGGAAATAGCCCACGCGGTGCTGTTCCTGTGCGACGAAAACGTGGCGTTCATGAACGGCACTATGCTTTCGGTCGACGGAGGTTGGATAGCCAAGTAGCAGTTTGATTTTTCGGGGTATTTTGCGTGGGTCGGGCATTGGATCCGGCCATTATAAAAAAGTGTGTTAGGAGTGATTACAGGGGGAGTTTGATGAGGCTGTTTGTGGTTGTTTTAGCGTTGGCGACGGTTGCGCTATACTTTTACGGCAACACTGCTGTCGCAGCGGATTTGGGGCTCACACCTTCCCAAAAGCACTTTACGGCAATAATCAGGGGTCTTCCCGGTGTTTCTCATACTGAGTGGAAAACCCCCATATCGCTTTACGTTAGAACCACTTCCAAAGCCGTGGGTTACCCCCCCAAAAACCACGTAGCGCAAAAGCTTGCCGATGCTCTGGCTGAGAGGGGGAGGACGGCGCTGCGGCAGCCTTTCTGCGTTCATATCATGTATACAAAGGACAAGAGGCTTGCGAAGTCTTGTGTATATTAGGCAACTGATGGAGGAACGATATGACTAAAATTTCGAGAACACGAACATCCTTTGCAGCGGCGGTTCTGGTCTCCTTTGGGATATTGATTGCCGGCTGTATCGGCGGAGACCCGATGAACTCTTCCAGAAGGACTTTTTATGATAAAGAGCCCATTGTGTTCAGCACCTCATATGAAGCGCTATGGGATACGGCCATGATAGCCGTAGGAGAGCTCAATTGGGATGTAAAGTACCCCGACAAGGAAAACGGGGTTATAAAGCTGATGACCTCCTACGTGTATAACCCGTCCTTCGGCGAGTATAAGAGGGTTTACGTTGAGCCCACCAATGAGGAAGCTGAAAAGTCTAAGATCAAGCCGTATTTAAGGCGTATTTCTCATTATGAAAAGGACTCGCCCATAAACCCTCTTTTTGTTAAGGAGAACATGGTCGTAAAGTTAAAAAGTATTTCCCAGTCTGAAACCGAGATAGTGATTGATTACAGGCTGAGGCCCTACTACGACTACAAGGTCGGCTACATAGGACATATGAAGTCCAGTGGAAGGGTGGAGAAAAAGCTCCTCGAAAGGATTCAGGAGCTTCTCGAAGTGGAGGGGTAATCGGAGCGGCTTGCGCTACTCCGGCACGCCGGGGTTTCCGGCTTCCGACACGCCCCATGTTGCAATTTCACAATAATCGGCAGCTACAGATTTATTCCGCCCGATTCTCATTAAGGGATTGCCGCCCGGAAAGACGGGGCTTTTCCTAAAGATGTTGTAGCTGTGGGCCAACCCTACCCCATACTCTCTTCATACGCCCTAATCTTGTCCTCGTGCTGAAGCGTGAGGTATATGTCGTCGAGACCCTCCATGAGGTATGTTTTCTTGAACGGGTCTATTTCAAACTGTACGGCCCAGCCTTCGTCGTCTTTGATTGTTTGCGACTCAAGGTCTACAGTGAGCTCGTAACCCTCGCGCTCTTGCGCCCTTTCGAACAGCTTTGCCACAGTGTCTTTGGGCAGCGTCACGGGGAGCATGCCGTTTTTGATGCAGTTGTTGTAGAAGATGTCGGCGAACGATGGGGCGATTATCGCCAGAAACCCGTAGTCTTTGAGCGCCCAGGGGGCGTGCTCGCGGGAGCTTCCGCCGCCGAAGTTGTCCCAGGCGAGCAGTATGGCCGCTCCCTTGTAGCGTGGGTGGTTGAGCACGAAGTCCGGGTTTTCAGTGCCGTCTTCATTAAAGCGCCAATCGAAAAAAAGAAACTCGCCGAAGCCCGTTCTCTCGATGCGCTTCAGGAACTGCTTCGGTATGATCTGGTCTGTGTCGACGTTCGCCCTGTCGAGCGGCGCCACTATTCCCTTTACTTTGTTGATCGGCTCCATATGTAATCCCTCTTGTGTTACTCAATCTCGTCGTTGAGATTCCACTCCCTTATGTCCACGAAACGCCCCTCTATGGCTGCGGCTGCGGCCATGATGGGGCTTACGAGGTGCGTCCTGCCCCCTTTTCCCTGCCTCCCCTCGAAGTTCCTGTTCGACGTGCTCGCGCACCTCTCGCCGGGTGAGAGAATATCGGGGTTCATCCCCAGGCACATGCTGCAGCCCGACTCCCGCCACTCGAAGCCCGCTTCTTTAAAGACTCTGTCGAGGCCAAGCTCTTCGGCCTGAAGCTTCACGAGCTGTGAGCCGGGTACTACCATGACCCTGATGTTGGGGGCTGCTTTCCTGCCCTTGACCACTGCGGCGGCAGCTATCAAGTCTTCGAGCCTTGCGTTGGTACACGAGCCTATGAAAACCGTGTCCAGTTTTATCTCCATTATGGGGGTGCCGGGCTTAAGGCCCATATACTCAAGCGCCCTCTCGGCCGATTTCCGCTCCACGGGGTCGTCGAACTCCTCCGTGAAAGGCACGGCGCCCGTTATGTCTGCGACCATGCCGGGGTTTGTTCCCCAGCTTACCTGCGGGGCTATATCGGATGCGTCGAGCTCCACGCTCTTGTCGAACTGCGCGCCGTCGTCTGTGCGCAGCCCCTTCCACCTCTCCACCGCCTCGTCCCAGCCCCTTCCCTTGGGTGAGCGGGGCTTGTCTTTGAGATATTCGAACGTTTTTTCATCCGGCACTATCATGCCGGCCCGTCCTCCGGCCTCAATGGTCATGTTGCATATGGTCATGCGCTCTTCCATCGAAAGCGACTCGATGGCCTCGCCTCGGTACTCGATCACTGTGCCTGTAGCGCCCGCAGTGCCGATGCGTCCTATGATGCTAAGGATTATGTCCTTTGCCGTAACACCCTTGTGCCGAGCTCCCACTACCTTGATCTCGAAAACCTTCGGGCGGCTCTGCCACAGGCACTGAGTTGCAAGCACATGCTCGACCTCGCTCGTGCCGATCCCGAATGCCAGCGCCCCGAACGCGCCGTGAGTGGAGGTGTGGCTGTCGCCGCACACCAGTGTTACCCCCGGCTGCGTTATCCCAAGCTCCGGCCCTATCACGTGGACGATGCCTTGATGGGGGCTGTCGAGGTCGAAAAGCTCAATGCCGAACTCCCTGCAGTTTTCCCTGAGTGTCTCGATCTGCTTTTTGGAAATCGGGTCTTTTATGGGCCCCGACCTGTCGGTCGTTGGGACGTTGTGGTCAATTGTAGCAAACGTGAGCTCCGGTCTGCGAACCCCCCTACCGGTAAGGCGGAGTCCCTCGAATGCCTGCGGTGAGGTGACTTCGTGCACAAGGTGGCGGTTGATGTAGAGAAGAGCGGGCTTTCCCGGCCCTTGGTGAACCACTTGTGCGTTCCAGAGTTTTTCGAACATGGTAGTGCCGGACATGCTATTTCACCCTTAGCTGTTAAATGTATTAAATAATTA
>JADFKM010000042.1 GCA_022564935.1 Candidatus Dadabacteria bacterium | reverse complement strand
TGTTAACGTGAAGTTCTGAGGGAGTTTATTTGAGGGGGGCCGGCCAGTACTTAAGCAAGGTTAGCCGGGAAGGAGTTGCTACACTTGCGGCACAGGGGCTGTTACTACGGCAGCAGTTCGCAGTAGTAAATCTCGTCCCTCAATACCACTTCACCCTGCCTGAGCTTGATTTCCTCTCCGAATATCGGCCCGTCGTACACGAAGGAGTGGTACTCCCCGTTCTCGCCGCAGGGGTCTACGCCCTCAGGAACCAGCTCTATAAACTCGCCGTCGATGTCTCTTCCGGCGAATGAGATGTCTAGAAACTTGGGGTTGACGCAGCTTAAGACGGCTTTAAAACCCAGCTCGATAAACTCTCTTAGGAGCTCTGCCGTATCTCTTTCCCATATAGGAAAAATTGCTTTCATACCCAGGTCTTTTAGAATCTTCTCCCTGTAGTACCGCAAGTCCTCCAAAAATATGTCTCCGAAGGCCACTTTGCCTATCCCTTCTTCTCTGTGCTCGGCGAGCGTTTCCTTCAGACAGGATTCGTACTGCTCGTTCGTCGAGTCTTTCGGGATGTACACGGCGCTGAGACGGAGGCCCAGCGAATCTGCCTGCATCTCCAGTAGCTCCCTGCGCACCCCGTGGATGCTTATCCTGTCGTAGCCCTCAGTTATGGTTGTAATGAGTGTGACGTCGCTGTACCCGGAGCGTTGCAGCTCGTAGAGGGACATGCAGCTGTCTTTTCCCCCGCTCCACGAAAGCAGTATCTTTTCTTTCACCTGCGTACGTCCTTTGAACTTACGGAAATGCTAAAGCAGACCCTGCGCTATTATACCACTTGAGGTGGGCATGGACACATTTTACAGCTCGGGGGGAAAATACCTTTTCCTGCGTTTAATAACCGTTTTTCATAGTTCCTCCCCCCTTTTCCCCCTCCGCAGTTACTGTGCTATATTAATTGTGCTATTCGTAGCCGCACACTCACACGCAGGGGCGGAGGTCATATGTTTGGACGCGGAGTTAGGCTGGGCAGGGTGCTCGGCATCGAAATCTACGTTGACTACTCGTGGCTCATTATATTCATACTGCTGTTGTGGAGCCTGTCGGGCGGCTTCTTCCCCAACCGGTACCCCGGACTTTCCAGGGCGGTTTACCTTGTGCTGGGCGGCGCTTCGGCCGTTTTGCTGTTTGTGTGCGTGCTTTTGCATGAGCTTTCCCACTCCTATATCGCACAGCGCTCCGGCATACCCGTGCCCCGCATCACGCTCTTCATATTCGGCGGCGTGGCCCAGATCTCAGAGGAGCCCCGCAGCGCAAAGGCCGAGTTCAACATAGCGGTGGCCGGCCCTGTGTGCAGCCTGGCGCTCTCTGTGCTCTTCTGGGCGTTCTCACAATTACGGCTCTTTTCCGGGGACGTCAGGTTCGTGGCCCTGTTCGAGTACCTGGCGGTGGTGAACCTAGCGCTTGTGATCTTCAATATGGTCCCGGGGTTCCCCCTCGACGGCGGGCGCATATTACGCGCTTACCTGTGGGATAGGTGGGGAGACATCAAGAGGGCGACCTACACTGTGAGCCGGATAGGGAGCGGCTTCGGCATTGTCCTGATAGTGCTTGGGGGTGTAAGCGTACTGACGGGAAACCTGATAGGGGGGATCTGGTTCATCTTCATCGGGATGTTTCTCAACGGCGCCGCAAAGAGTGGGTACCGGATGACAGTGCTCAAGGACGCCCTCGAGGGAGTGCGGGTAGCGGACATAATGACCCGGAGAGTCGTCACGGTGTCGCCCCTCATAACCCTGTCCAAGCTGGTGAGGGATTACTTCTACCTCCACATATACGTGAGCTTTCCAGTGGTCGGCGAGGGGGAAGAGTTCCTGGGACTGGTGTCCCTTAAATCGGTTAAGGACGTCCCTCAAGCGCAGTGGGACGCAAAGACGGTCGGGGACGTTATGATAGGAGCGTCGGAGCTGAAAACGCTTTCGCCCCGGGACGAGGCCCTAAGCGCGCTTAACGCCCTTATGAGCAGCGAACCGGGAAGAATTGTTGTGCTTGAGAGTGGGAGGCTTGTGGGGATATTATCCCAGAGGGACATAATGACCCTGCTTGCGATTAAAACCGACCTCGGCGCCTAAAAGCGGGGGGGCTGAGTGGGGATAACGGTACAAAGCTACCTTCACGAATGGTTTATAACATCTGCTTCACGGGTAGTGAGGAGGGAGCCGATGATCCTTGACAGCTCGATCAGGTCTAAAGGTTTTTGAATCCACTTGACCCTGCCCTGTGTAAGCAGGTTCCTGGACTCTTCTCCAAGCGGGTAGCCCGTCATAACCAGGGCTTTTTGGTGCGGTGCGGTTTCTTTGAGCTCCCTCAGCAACGCCGCCCCATCCACCTCCGGCATCACCATGTCTGTGACGACAAGGTCTATCTCGCTCCTTTTATTATAGAATATTTCGAGCGCCTCTTTGCCGTTAGAGGCGGTTAGCACGTTGTAGCCCAGCCCTTCAAGCATGTTTTTAGTGGTCTCAAGCACAAGAGGCTCGTCTTCGACAAGGAGTATGGTCTCTCCACCGCCCTTCAGTATCTTGGTGCTTTCGTCAGTCTCCTCCTCTTCATGCTGTGGTGCGCTCGTGGGAGGGGGGAGATAGATGTTGAAAGTGGTTCCGCTCATTCCGTCGCTCTCGACGTCGATAAAGCCCTCATGCTGCTTTACTAGACCGTAGACCTGCGCGAGGCCGAGCCCTGTCCCTTCCCCCGGCCCTTTTGTGGTGAAGAAGGGCTCGAATATGTGGGGTATGTGCTCCTTTGATATCCCGCTCCCCGTGTCGGAGATAGAAAGCTTGACCCAGCGTCCAGTGGACATCTGTGGGAACGGCAAGCTCTTTTTGTCAGGAAGATCAACGTGCCGCAGGCTGATAAACAGTTTTCCGCCGCCCGGCATTGCGTCCCCGGCGTTGGCGGCAAGGTTTGTTAGGATTTGCTGGAGCTGGGGGCTGCTTCCGAGCACCCAGTACTCGCCGGGATAAAACTCTGTGACAATTCTCACGCTCTCAGGGATCGTGCGCTCGAAGAGCTTCAGGTTGTCCTTCAGGAACGGGAGTAGATCGAGGCGTAAGCGCTCTGAGACCGACCTGCGGCTGAAGTCCAGGATCTGTGAGATGAGCTTGCTTGCCTTCTTGCCCTGGTCGATCACCAGGTTCAGGTTTGACCTGACGTTTTCGGGAATGGATTTAGAGTACAGCACAAGGTCGATGTATCCTATCATCACCGTGAGGATGTTGTTGAAATCGTGAGCTATGCCTGCGGCCAGCTGACCCACGGCGGCCAGGCGGGACTGTCCTTCGATACTTTTCCTTATCGCCCTTTCCTCGGTCACCTCCCTGATGACAAGTACCTCTCCCTTGGCGGAGTTGCTCTCGTCCATGGACTGGGAAGACACTTCAAACACCCTTTCGCTGTCTTCCTCGAGGGTTATCTCGTGAAAGGTCTTTCCCACCCCGGAGTGCTTTATCAGGTCTTCTATGGGGAATTTGCCTAGATGGGTCAGACGCTCGCCGACCTCCGCGTCGCCCATAAGCTCCAGGTACTGCCTGCCCGCGCGGTTGGCGAAAACTATCCGGCCTTTGGAATCAAGCGCCACTACGCCGTCCCTTATGCTCCTAAGCGTCAGCTCGAGCCTCTCCTCGCTTTCCCTCAAAGCCACTTCCACCACCTTGTTTAGCGTGATGTCGTGGTAAATGGCGGTGTATCTGCCCCGCTTCGAGGGCAGTATGGACACGTTGAAATGCTTGTTGAGGGGCTTGAAGTAGGTGTCGAAGTGAGTGGGCTTTCCCCGAGAGACTATAGCGTCGATCAGATCGAGGTTCGGGTCCTTGTTCAGGTTGAAGAGAACAGAAACCCTCTTGCCCACGGCGTCTTCCCGTTTTATGCCTGTAAGTGTCTCGTACGCCGAGTTGACATCGAGAATGCGGCTGTCAACCGGTTTTTCGTCCTCCATGTATACGAGCTCGCACTTTGCGGCACCGTAAAGGAGGGACTCGAACAGCATTTTGTTCATTTCTTCGCTATCGTCCGGTGTCTGTTCCGCGGACGGGGGCCCCGGCTCGGAAACGTCCCGTACCACGCACATTACCTGCTTCCTGCCCCCATACTCGATGAGTCCGGAGCTTGTTACCACCGGCAGGAAGGTTCCGTCTTTCCTCCTGAAGAATTTCTCATCCCTCAGGTTTAAACCCCCCTCCGCTTCGCCTTGTTTTTCTCCTCCGGGACGTTCGATGTCGTCTATGCTCATGCCGATAATTTCACTGCTCGAGTAGCCGAGGGTTTTCTCGACGCCGCTGCTTGCCTCGGAAATGCGGCGGGTTTCGGGGTCAATGATGAAGATCTGTGCCCCGGCGCTCTCAAGCAGCGCTCCGTACACCTCATCGCGAAGACCTAGCCCTTTCTCGTCCGGTCTCCTCTCGTGGACAGCCGCCGCTGTGAGCAGTGCGCTCAGAGCCACGAGCGCCAGGAACACGTGTGTGTGGTTCATATCCATTAAGGGGTAGGCATTGTTGAAATCACCGTAGCGCCGCACGACATCGAAGATTACAGCAGATGTAACTATAAATACGGCAGTTGCGGCGCCCCTCACCGAAAATCTTACCGCCGCCCATATGATAAAGGGGAAAACCAAATACGAGACCGGAGCTGCGTCGCGCTCAAGCAATCCGAAGGTGTAGGATTGAGTGCTGGCAAACCCCAGGAGTATTAAAAGCGCTGCGGCTTCGATAAGACGCGCTGTGCTTTCCCCCTTAATACGGTGGACGGACCAGAGTAGCGCTACGGGGGTTATGATAAGTACTCCCATAAATTGCGCTAACCACCACTTGCCGAATATGAACAATGGGGAGTGGATGACGCTCAAGCCGTCCCCCTGGAGTATAAGAACTCTTGCGGCCGCTTCGGGAATGGAGCTTAAGACGGCTCCTATCACAACAAAGCCGATTACGTACTTAATCCTTTCCATCGAATCGTCGAACCACGGCGCAAGGCGCAGAAGGTATGCTCCCAGGAAGGCTCCGAGCACGCTGCCCATGGCCGCACCCAGGGCAGGGAGTGCGCTGAAGCCGGAGGTCAGCATCAGGAGGAGTGACCCGAAGACGATGCCGGGCAGATAGTGATATCCGCCTATGAGAACGGCGGCCAGGGCAATCCCCGCCGGGGGCCATATAAAGGGCACCTCGAAGTCAATAAAAACGTACGTTGCTACCAGCTTGCCCGAGCCGTAGTAAAGGGCAGCTATAACAACCAACCTGAGCAGGTAATAGAAGTGGCTTAGCTCCAGCTGGTTCCTACCCACCGCGGACCCCCGCCGTAGTATTGTGACAACCGCACCCCTGTTCCCTGCGTGGAAACAACCCGCCGGTGCGAACCGAACGGCAGGGCGCAGGGATACCGAAATCGATGTGAAGTATCGTAAATGTACCCCGAGTCAAAACCTAAACAAATAATATAGTATATTTTAACAAAAAAGTCTTTAGAGCAACAAAAATATGTTGGTTTTCGACTTTCATTAATCAAACACCGGCCGGGTGGTAGGCGGTTCGGCTTTAAAGATACGGCTTAGGAGGACGTTAAGCTTGAAGGCGGGAAGGGGGCGAGTAAGCGGCATATATATCGAAAGCGAGGAGAGGCTTGTCAAAGTGAAATGTTAATCCAGCGTAAGCACGGGTGTATCGGTTAGGGGAGATTGCTCAAACAGCCGGGCTAAACGCGGTTCTCTCTTCAGTCGGCACTTGTGGATTTGTCCAGAATCTCTGCCAGGCATTGAAGCATCATCGCAGCCGTATATGGTTTTGACAAAAACGCCTGCACCCCGGTGGTTGATGACTGGAGATACTTGTCTTCTGCGTTGAGGCCGCTTGTGCCTATGATCTTTAGCTCGGGTTTGATCTTCCGAAGCGCCTTTATGGTCGCCGCTCCGTCCATCACAGGCATCATCATGTCCGTTATTACCGCCTGGATTTCTTCTTTGTTCTCCGCGGCCAGGGCGACGGCTTCCGTGCCGTCATTTGCGGTTAATACATTGTAGCCGTTGAACAGCAGGGTTTCTTTCGTTATCTCCCTGAATGAGGGCTCGTCGTCAACTATCATTACAAGCTCGCCGTTTCCCCGGGGGATGCTCAGATCTAAAGAGCTGTCTTCTGCGCTGTCTTTCGTTTTGCTTGCGGGGATGTAAACACTGAATTTTGTCCCTTTGTCGGTAACGCTTTCCACTTCGATAAAACCGTTATGGCTCTTGACAATCCCCGATACGGTGGATAGGCCCAGACCGGTGCCTTCGCCCACCTCTTTGGTTGTGAAGAAGGGCTCGAAGATCTTGTCGAGCAGCTCGGCCCTGATTCCCTTCCCTGAGTCTTCGACTGTCAGGACAACGTAGTTGCCGGGAGTGGCCTGAGTATTCATGGACGCGTAGTTCTTGTCGATATAACTATAGCCACTTGAGATCTTGAGCAGGCCGCCGCCCGGCATGGCGTCGCGGGCGTTGAGGCTGAGATTCAGCAGCACCTGAAGCAGCTGGGTGACGTCTCCCACCAGGTTCCAAAACTCCGATGATACCTTCGTTTCGATCTTTATGGACTTGGGGAAGGTGCCGGTAGTAATGTTTGAAATCTCGGTTATAAGGTACTTGGGATTGACCGGCACCCTTTTGCCCTCTACCCCCCTGGCGAAAGTGAGAACCTGCCTGACGATGTCTGCCCCCCTCAGGGTATTGCTCTCCAGGATGTTGATCATTTTCTCAGACCTTTCGTCGGTCGCCTTGGATTTCAGAATCTGGACTGACATAAGTATGGGGGCGAGAACGTTGTTAAGGTCGTGGGCGATGCCCCCGGCAAGGGTGCCGAGGCTCTCCATGCGCTGGGCGTGGAGGAACTGTGCTTCGAGGGCTTTTTTCTCTGTGATGTCCGTGTTGATTACAAGCACCGATTTATTCCGTCCGTGGGCGTCTTTGACCAGGGTCCAGCGGCTTTCTACAACCTTTTCCTCCCCAGTGTTTGTAACCTGAGTCAGCTCTCCGGCCCATTCGCCCTTTAGAATCACTGCGCTTTCTGCCTCCACCAGCTTTGATAAGTCCTTAGGGTTGAGGAGCTCGTCGGCCCTTTTGCCGAGAGTCTGCTCTTCGGCCCAGCCGTACAGCCTCTCGGCGCTTTTGTTCCAATAAATGATCTTGTTTTCCATATCCCTGACGATTATTGCGTCCTGGGCTTTGTCCAGCAGTGCGGCCTGCTCCCTTATCTGTTCTTCCGCCCTCCTTCGCTCGGTAATGTCCCTGAGTGTTAGAAGGATGGCTTTGCCCTCGTTCCAGGGAACCATTGTGGCGGTAATGTCTATCGGGCACTCGGTGCCGTCCCGGCGAACGAACTCCTGTGACTCGAACACTCTCCCCTGTACACTGAGATTATCCAACAATTCATCCCTTGAGAGGTGGGAATTGGGCGATAGGAGAGATTGGAAGTTTTTCCCTTTCAGGTCTTCTTCTTTGTACCCAAGTATCCTCTCGGTGGCTCTGTTTACGGTTATAATCTCTTCTGTTTCCGCATCCACCACCATTATCACATCGAGAGATTCCCTGAATATTGTCTTTAGCCTTTCATCAAAAAGCCTTATGGCTTCGGTCTGCCGGGCGTTGTTGATAGCCACCTCTATCTGGCTTGCTACTATCTTGATAACGTTAAGATCATTTTCATCGAACGCGTCCACTTCGAGAGAGTTTATGTCTATACAGCCCATAGTCTCCCCTTCGTGTTTGAGCGGTATAGCGATGTAGCTCTTCGTTCCCATCTCCCTGCCGACAGGGCCAATATGGGGGTCTTTTTCCGTATCGGGACAATAAATTGGTTTGCCCTCTATGAGGGTTTTCCAAGTAAGCCCTTTGGGGTAGGGTATAATGTCCAGTCGCTCCATAATATCCACCGAGAATCCCCTGTAAGCCATCATAACGGCCTCTTTGCCTTCCTTGAAATATATGACCACATTGTCCACCCCGTCCATGTTCTTGCTCAGGGCATCGACTGCGTTTTCCAGCACGTCATCCAGATTTATCGATTGGTGTACGCTCCTTGTTATGGTGCTGATTATCTTTTCGTAGCGGTTCTTTTTTTCCAGCTCTGAAAGGTTTTCTCTGAGCGCTTTGGCCTGACGCGCGTTGTTGATGGCCACCTGGATTTGGCCCGCGACGATTTCCAGCTGCTTCAGATCGTCTTTGTCGAAGGCGTGTTTTATAAAAGAATTAATGCATATACATCCCACCGCCTCTCCGTCCGAAAAAATGGGCATACCGAGATAGCTCTTTGTTCCGACTTTCTTTCCGGCGACGCCTATGACTTCGTCCTTATCCGCATCAGGGCAGTAGCGGGGCTTGCCGTTATTGATTACTTCCCAGGTGAAGCCCCTGGGGTGGGGAATCCTTGAGACAAGCTTTACGAACCAATCCGGGTGCCCACGGAAAGCTCTCATTACTGCATCGGTGCCTTCGACCAGGTAAATGGCCACATGTTCTGCGTTTTCGATGTTTCCGCTCATGGCCCCAGCGGCGTTTTCCAGCACGTCATCCAGGTTGATCGATTGGTGGACGCTCCTTGTTACGGTGCTGATTATCTTTTCGTAGCGGTTCTTTTTTTCCAGCTCTGAAAGGTTTTCCTTGAGGGCTTCTTCGACTTCCTTTCTCTCTATGGCCTCTGAGAGGGTGTTCGATACCGCCTGAAGGAAATTAACGTCGTCCCGGCTGAAGTTGCGCACTCGTTTAGAATGCACCCCAAGCACACCCCAGGGTTGATTCCGGCCTTGAATGACTACGCTTATCCCGCTTGCGACACCGTGTTCGGTGAGGAGTTCAGAGGGGGAGAACCGCGTCTCCTCATTCAGGTTTTCGACCACAACGGGCTCGTCTAAGAAAAGAGTGTAACCTGCCTGGGAGCTTTTTTCAGTGCCGACTGTGGCCTTGCCCACATACCCTTTCTTCCACCCCACTCCGGACTTTAAGAGCAGCTCTTTGCCGTCGGGCAGCAGCTCGAGCACTTTGCAGTACTTAAGTTTTAGCGTCTTTGCCGTAATTCTGACGGCCTCATTAAACAGTTTGAGCAGGTCGGTTTCCGATAGGGCTAGTTGGCCGAGCTCTACCAGCAACGCATGCTGGTGGGTTCGGGCCGTGAGCTCCAGCTCGGTCTTCTTGCGCTCGCTTATCTCTTCATACAGCGCCTCATTGATCGTCTCAAGTTCTCCTGTTCTCTCTTCTAACAGATTCTCAAGCTCCAGCTGAGCATTGTTCAGCTCATCGTTTAACTTTTTACTCTCCGTTATGTCGTTGCTCACAATGATCACATTTTGCTCACCTTCAACGCCGTTTACCGAACGTGCCGTTTCCTTGACCCATAGCACGGAGTCGTCCTTGCGCACCTTTCTAAGCTCCCAGTCGAAGGGCTTGCCGGGGTTTTTTAGGCATTTTTTGATGTTCTCGTGTGCAGTTTCATTGTCTTCGCTGTGACATACGCAGTCCAGGGACTTGCCCACAAGCTCCTCGGGCTTGTAGCCGAGCTGCTCGGCGCCGAGCTTGTTTATGGTTTTTATCGTCCCGTCGACATCGACGGTCAATTGCATACAGGGGTTGTCTTCGTAAAGGGCTTTGTATATATCCTTTGTCTCACTCATACATTACTCCGAATGTTTTGCTCTAAAGTACATGCGGCGCAAAGAAAGAAATATTCAGAAATGAGTATAACGTTATTATACATAAACACGATTTAATAATATAGTGTTGCCGCAAATAAGACCACCCCCGGAATTCCTCAATCCACATGAGTAGGTGTCTGAAAGCTAGTCGAAATTCATCCGCTTTTAGAACGAACGATTCTAACCTAGCGAGAAGAATTCATTCTTCCTCTGCGAGAAAATGTTTGTTACACATTTTTTTGCAGCAATTACCGTACCAATCGGCATGCTTAAAACCCGGAAGGGCGACAACCCGAACCGCTCGCTTTCGTCTGTGGCTGTGAAACCGGTGTAGTAAGGGGGACTTAATTGCTTCTTTGGTAGCTAGTTCCGCTTCTGCCCGTGATATCAGTCCCCTCCGGTGACAAACCCCTCCGTATGTGGCCAGTGTCGGGGTCCCTGCGAGGTTGTACGAATTTCAGATAAATCTGTCTGAATATGTAAGTCCATTGCGGTAAATAACTGGTAAGATATTTATTGAGGTTTGTGCGCTTGCCGAGCAGTAGCGACATACATTGTTTCATGGAAACTCAGAGCGTACTCACTGAAGATGAAACCCTCGACGGGCCTTACGGGCTGAAGATAGTTCAGAAAAGGGCCGGGTGCAGGTATTCGCACGACGCCCTCGCGCTTGCCGAGTTCTTGGGAACCGGGTCTAAGATGGAGGTAATAGACCTTGGCACCGGCCACGGCGTCATCCCGCTTATTCTGGTCAAGAGGGGGCTGGCGCCAAGGGTAGTGGGGGTAGAGTTGTAGCCCGAGCTCGTTTCCCTTGCTAGAAGGAATGTGGCTCTCAACGGCTTCGGGAATGTGGTGGATATAGTGGAGCTTGACCTCCGGGACGTGAGCCGGAGCTTTCCCTGCAGGTCGTTTGACTACGTAATCACCAATCCCCCGTACAGGGAGCCGCGAGCCGGAAGGATAACGCCCACCGAGCAAAAGGCCATCGCGAGGCATGAGATTAGCTGCTCCATGGAAGACGTCATGGACGCGATGAAATACCTGGTTGAGCCCAGGCGGAGAGCCTGCTGCATTTACCCTTCTAGGAGGCTCCCTGAGCTGGTAGACATTGCGGGCAAAAGGGGTCTTGAGCTTAAGAGGCTCAGGTTCATCCACCCGAGGCCGGACCGCGGGGCCGAGCTTTTTATGGCTGAGCTCCTAAAGGATGGCAAACCCGGAGTAGAGGTGCTCCCGCCCCTTTTTACCTCTGAGCCGCCCAGGGGAGCTGGGGGATTTTCGGGCTTATGAGCCTGATGGTGAGCGCAGCTTTTCCTCTAAGCTTAAACCTCTCGTCAACCCTCATCCCCCCGACCCAAACGATCTCCCCCCCCGAAAGGAAAAGCGGGACGCGGCGCCTGAAAAAGCGGGGAACCTTGGCGTCGATGAAAAACCTCTTCAGCTTTTTCGTCCCCTCCATTCCCAGGGGATGGAACCTCATCCCCTGCTCGTAGCTCTTTATCTCTATGGGGAAGCCCACGGAAGAGGCGTCCAGCACGGCGGTGTCCCGCCTCGAGAAATCAGTGTCCGTTGCCCCTTCGGTAATCTCGCACTCGACGTAAGGGAAAGACCATCTGCCGGGGGACGGAACGGTGTAAGAAAAACTGCGTTCGAGATCCTCTAGAGTTGTTATCATGAAAACGCCGTAGCTCTTTACAAGCGCTATACCGTCGGGAAGGTCTATCTCCCCCGAGGTCGTGTCCCCAAGGAGGAAATCGTCCATTGCGCAGATGTGCTCGAACCCGATGCGCTTCGTGTTTCCCTTCACCCTTTCAACGCCAAGCATAAGTACGGCGTAGCGGACCGCCCTGTGAAGGGGAGAATACGTCGCTGCGTCTCCGCAAAGCTCTCCGGGCTGAAGGGCGTCGAACATGTCGCCTAAGCTCTGTTCAGCCGCCTGTTCTATGTAGTCCCAGCAAGCCGTGGAGATTGAGGAGGTATTTACGAGCTTTTGCTTTATTGACGGGTTGTAGCGCTCAAGGACAGGTATAAGCTCGTGCCTGATTCTGTTCCTGAGGAAATTCGGGTTAAGGTTAGTAGAGTCTTCCAACCATTGCGCGCCCCTTTCGTTGAGGTAGATCTTGAGGTCGCTTTTTCGTGCTTCTATCAGGGGCCTTATAACGCCCCCCTTCCCAACCGGCGGTATGCCTGCGAGGCCCTTTGGCCCGCTGCCGCGTATTAGGCGCATCAGGACGGTCTCGGCCTGGTCGTCAAAGGTGTGAGCTGTGGCTATTTTAGCTCCGCTGTATTTCTCGCTTATCTGCGCGAAGAACCCATAGCGGATAACCCTTCCGGCCTCTTCGAGTGAGAGCCCCTGGTCGCTGGCGTACCCAGCGGCGTCAGCCTCGAAGAGCTCACACTCAAGCCCTTTTTCCCGGGCGAGAGCCTCAACAAAGTCGGCGTCCCTTTTGCTCTCCTGCCCTCTCAGACCGTGGTTGACGTGGGCCGCCACTACATTGAGGGCTAGCTCCTTGAGTTCGCAGAGCAGGTGGAGGCAGGCAACCGAATCGGCTCCCCCGGAAACCCCTACTACGACGGTTTCTCCGGCTCGGAGCATGTCGTATTTTGCTATTGTGCTACGTACCAGCCCTAAAAGGTTCACTTTGCTCAGATGCAAGCCCGATGCTCATAATTATTTTAAAGGCCTCTTCGATGCTAATGGGAAGATCTTTGACTTCATCTTCTGGAATCATCAAGTAGTACCCGGAGGTGGGGTTTGGAGATGTGGGCATAAAGACGCTGAGAAGCTTCTTGCCCGGCAAAGGGCTCTCGCGTCCCATCTGCACAGTGCCCGTGACGAACCCTAATGCGTAGAGACCCGTTCTGGGGAATTCGAACATCACGACTCTTTTTATACCCTTGAAGCCCGACTCGGTGAATACGGTTTCGATAATCTGCTTGGTGGCCATGTAGAAGGTTCCTGCGATGGGTATCTTGGATATGATTCTCTCTCCAAGCTCCACCAGCTTGCCTCCGACGAAGTTGCGCGCCAGGGCTCCGGTTATAAGCACTACGAGCACCGTACCGGAAAACCCGATTAAAAGCGTGGTAGCCTGGAACCAGAACGGGGGGAGTTCGGACAGCGATTTGATCAAGCTGGCCGGAGCCGCGCTCAGGAGTTCAGCCATCCACTTGCCGAGTTTGAAGAGGATAAAAAAGGTTAATCCAAAAGGCCCTACCACAAGAATCCCGGCAAGAAAGTTTCTCTTCATAGAATCAGATAAAAAATGCTAACTATTTTTATCTTTGTTTATGTTTTTGTTCAAAGCGTCACGCAGAAACCTGCTGGGTTTGAACACAAGGGCCTTTCTCTTGGAGATCTGGATTGTGTCGCCCGTCGCCGGGTTTCTGCCCTTGCGCGATTTCCTATCCTGAATGCGGAAGCTTCCGAACCTGGGCATCTTTATACTGTCGCCGATGGTGAGACGCTCTTTGGCTACTGCAAAAAAGTACTCGACAATCTCTGCCGACTCCCTCTTGGATAGACCAATCCTTTTGTGTATAACATCGGCCAGTTCTTTTTTGGTCATTGTTGCCATCCCTACCTCTATGTTTTTCGAAGTTCTGTTCCAAGAGCCCCTTCGAGCTTCTTGAGAATCTTGTTTTGAACCGAGTTGGCTTCTTCGTCTGTGAGAGTCTTGTCTGTCGCTCTGAGAACGATAGAAACCGCAACACTCTTCTTTCCCTCCTCTATCGGTTTTCCGGTGAAAACATCAAACACCGACGCCTCTTCAATATAAGGGGTTTTAATTTTGCTTATCTCCTTTAATATATCGCCGACAATCAGGTTGTCGTTGACGATAAGGGCGAGATCACGTCTCAGCGATGGGAACCTGGGAAGCGGGGAGAGGGCTCTAGGAGCGCTGGCCGAGAGCTCGGAGAGCTTGTCGAGGTCGAGCTCGAAAACGTATACGCTTTTCGAAATGTCGAGCCTCTCCTGGATGCGTGGGTGAATCTCTCCCATAAAACCTACTTCTTCGCCCTTAATTGTGATCATCGCCGACCTGCCCGGGTGAAGGAACGAATCGGCCTTTACCTCTTCGTAACTCACCGTGGCGCTTAAAGCCAGAGAGTCGAAGAGGTTCTCCATAACTCCTTTTAGATCATAAAAATTATACTCGACTTTGTCCCAAAATTCGATACCTCTTTTTCCGGTGGCCGCCCCTGAGACCTTAAGCGTCTCTTTGGGAAGTCCCCCCTGCTCTGTGGGGACATAGCACCTTCCGACCTCGAACACCCTCAGGTCTTCTTCGTGCCGGTTTAGGTTCATGGCTATATTTTTCATAATCCCCGCCAGGAGCGTTGTTCGCATGGCGGAGCTTTCGCGGGTAAGTGGGTTTAATAAATTGACCTGCTCTGCGGCGCTATAGAGGTAGAGGAGCTCGGGGTCTTCGAAGCTGTAGTTTATCGCTTCGAGGAAACCGGCGCCTGTGAGTATCTCCCTGGCCCTTGAGGCGACGGCATTTGTGCGGTTCTCGCCCTCTACTAGGGCCATAAGCGCCCGGGGAGTCGTGGTCGGTATTTTGTCGTAGCCCCAGTGCCTTGCAACCTCCTCGATCAGGTCGACTTCCCTTTCGATATCGACCCTGAACGTGGGCACACGCACATGTAGCTCTCCTTCGGAGGTCTGCTCTACTTCCATCCCGAGACCCGAGAGGATGGAAGTAATCTTTTCTATGGGAATGTCTGTTCCGAGAAGGGAGTTTGCGCGCTCGGCCCTCAGCTTTACCGTGCATGGCTCTACAGGACTGGGGTAGATGTCTATGCTGCCGCGGGCTACATCGCCTCCTGCCACTTCCCTTATGAGTTTCGCCGCCCTGTCCAGGGCCCTTACCACACCGTTGGGGTCAACACCCCTCTCGAACCTGTACGAGGACTCCGAGCGGAGGTTGGCCCTCTTCGACATCCTCCTTACCCTTGAGGGATTGAAATAGGCGCTCTCGAGCAGGATATTGACGGTCTCCTCGGTTACCTCCGAAGTGGCTCCGCCCATGACACCCGCAAGGGCGACGGGCCTGGAGGCGTCGCATATAAGGAGGTCATCACCACAGAGGGTTCTATGGGCCCCGTCGAGGGTCGTTATCTTCTCTTCCTCGCGTGCCGGGCGCACTATGATTGCTCCTCCTTCAATGAGGTCGTAGTCGAATGCGTGGAGGGGCTGGCCCAGCTCAAGCAGCACGTAGTTGGTCACGTCCACGACGTTGTTGATGGAGCGTATGCCCGAGGCCTCGACTCTCTTTGCAAGCCAATGCGGTGTTGGGCCGATTTTTACGCCTTTTATGACGCGGCAGGAGTAGCGAGGGCAGCCTTCGGTGTCTTCGACCGTTACCGATACAACGCCCTCTATGTCCTCTCCTTGCTCAGTGGGCTGTGTCTCCGGTCTTCGGGCCGTAGAGCCCAGCATGGCTCCCAGCTCCCTGGCTACGCCCACAACGCTCAGGCAGTCGGCGCGGTTGGGAGTGACGCCTATCTCGATAACGGTGTCCTCCAGGTCGAGGGCTTCTGCAAGGCTTTCTCCAAGCCCAGTTTCAGTGGGTAGTATCATTATGCCTTCGCTCTCCTCTCCGAGGCCCAGCTCGTTCTCGGCGCATAGCATCCCCATCGATACTACTCCCCTGATATTGGTCTTTTTCAGCTCCAGGCCGTCGGGGAATTTCTCGCTCGGGGGCAGGGTCGTTCCGGCGGTCGCAAGGGCTACCTTGTCCCCGGTTTTCATGTTCGTCGCGCCGCACACTATTTCGTAGGAGCGCTCGCCGTCCGTCACGTCGCATAGGGTCAGCTTGTCGGCTTCGGGGTGCGGCCTTTGGGCTGTAATCTCGGCTACCACAACGTCTCGTAGTCCTGCGCCCACACGCACAAGCTCCTCCACCTCCAGCCCCGCCATGGTAAGCTTTTCTGCAAGCCCTTCCGGCGGGACGTCAAAATCGATGAAGTCCTTTAGCCAGTTGATGGAAAATCTCATTTTTATGAATAACCTACGTTACATATTATCAACTAATGTGTCAAGGTTTTTAAAAACTTCATTGTCATAGTTGAAATATCTTCGGCATGCAAATAAATCAATTGAGGAGCGGAGCGGTTTGTCGGGTCAGGGAGAACATGCGGTTTGATAGTGAGACTGAACAGGTTCCTTTCAATGTGCGGCGCCGCTTCGAGGAGAGGCGCCGATGAGCTAATTCGCGAGGGCGGGGTGAAGGTGAACGGCCGCGTCGTGAGGGAAGTAGGCACGAAGGTAAACATCGACAAAGACACAGTTGAAGTCGGGGGAAGGGTCATAAGTGTGGAAGGGAGTAGGTGCGTCGCCCTCAACAAGCCGAGGCTGTGTCTGACGACGCTTGGCACCGGAGAGGGAGAGGGAGGCAAGAGCACAATCGCCGAGCTTATTACGGGTATCCCGGAGCGCGTATACCCGGCGGGAAGGCTGGATTACGACGCCGAGGGTCTGCTCATTCTCACAAACGACGGCGAGCTTGCCAACAGGATACACCACCCCTCCTACGAAGTTCCGAAAAAGTACTGGGTCGTTCTGCGGGGCAAGGTGGAGAGGGCAGAGGTAGCGCGAATGAAAAGCGGGGCGGAGCTTGAAGACGGCCCCGCAGCGCCCGACACCATCAAACTGGTGCGCTACGAGGGGGAGGAGTCTATCCTTACAATCTCTTTCCACGAAGGGAGGAACCGTATCGTAAAGCGGTTCTTCGAGAGCTTCGGCTTCCCCGCCGTGAGGCTCAGGAGGACTGCCATAGGCCCCGTAGTGCTCGGCGATCTCCCGCCGGGGCAGTGGCGTGACCTGACGCCCAGGGAGCTTGGGAGGCTCAGGAGATATGTGGGGCTGGAGTGATAAATAGCACCGGGAAGGGGGAAGAAATTAACTTAACCTCCACTAAACAAACGGAGCTTACTTATTAGCATACCCACCCCCGTTTAACGCCCGCCGTGGCTATGGTAAGATAGTGTAACAGTCCCAGGAACATCAACTTACACACGGTTACAGATATGAGTGAGAGTGGCATTTTCATCACGCTTGAAGGCATAGAGGGGTGCGGAAAGACCACGCAGTCTCTTGCGCTAAAGGACTTTCTTGAAAGCAAGGACTGCAAGGTCACACACACGCAGGAGCCGGGATGGGGCGTACTGGGCAAATACACCCGTAAGATGCTCCTCGACGAAAAGGAGCTTCGGCTTGAGCCGTTTGCCGAGCTTTGCCTTTTCTGCGCCGACAGGGCACAGCACGTCCGCGGCCTCATAAAACCCAGCCTCGAAGAGGGGCACACCGTCGTTTGCGACAGGTTCAGCGACTCCACAGTGGCATACCAGGGCTACGGCAGGGGGCTCAACCTCGACCTCGTGGAGAAAATGGCGTGGGCGGCCGCCCTCGGCGTCATCCCCGACCTTACAATTATCCTCGACCTGCCCGCAGAGGCGGGGCTTGAGCGGATAAAGGACAGAGGGGGGACTACGAAGATAGACGAGGAGTCAATCGAGTTTCACACACGGGTGAGAGAGGGTTTTTACAAGATAGCCGAGTCCGAGCCTAAGAGGGTGGTCGTCGTGGGCGCGGACAAGCCCATAGACGAGCTTGCTGCCGAGATAGCGCCCATAGTGATGAAAAGGGTCGGTTAAGGCCCGGCAGCCCGGCTTCCCCTCTCGGAGAAGCGGCGTTCATATCACCCCTACTAAGCGCGGGATTGTTAAGGCCCCGTCTTCAAATTACAAAAAGTTAGAATGAGCTTCTCAAGGGTTATAGGACACGACTTTCAGAAAGAGGCGCTGAGCGCGGCGGCCAGGGGTGGGCGCGCCTCGCACGCCTACATCTTCAGCGGCCCCGAGGGGGTGGGCAAGAAGCTCGTTGCTCTTGCGTTCGCAAAGGCGCTTAACTGCAAGGGGGGCGGCTGCGCGGAGGAAGGCGAGCAATGTGGCTCGTGCTCGAAGATAGAGCGGGGCATACATCCAGATGTGTTCGTGGTCGAGTATAAGGGCTTAAAAGACATCAAGGTGGAGCAGATAAGGGAAGAGGTGGCCGAGAGGGTCCAGCGGAGCCCCTTCGAGGGACTAACTAAGGTGGCCGTCGTGGACGAGGCCCACAGGATGAACCGGGGCGCCCAGAACGCCTTTCTAAAGACGCTGGAAGAGCCCCCGCGGGATACGGTCATCATACTGCTCACTTCCCAGCTCAACAGGCTGCTGCCCACGATACGCTCTAGGTGCCAGGTAATTGAGTTCGCCCCTTTGAGGGATGAGGAAATAATCGGGGCGCTTACCGAGAGGGGTGACGTTTCGGACGCGGATGCCCGCGTCACCGCAAGTCTTACCGGGGGGAGCCTGGGCAAGGCCCTGCGCTTCGACCAGAAGCTCCAGTCTTTCAGGAGAGACGTGCTCGGCGCAATATGTGAGCTCGACCCCGACAGCGCCGGCGATGTGCTCGGATTCGTCGAGGGGCTGCCTAAGACCTCATCGAAAGAGGACACGGAGAAGCTCGGGTTCCTTTTCGACTTCGTCTCGCTACTCATTCAGGACGTGATGCGTATAAAGCTGGGCTTCGGAGAGGAGGAGCTTGCCAACACGGACATGGTTTCCTATGCGAAGACCATTGCGGCAAGGATGGACATGGACGCCGTGCTTGAGAAGCGAGCAGCCGTAGAGAGTGCCCGCCGCGCGGTGCTCTACACAAACGCGAACAAGCAGATAGCGCTAGAGAACTTCGTAATCAAAATGGCGGGATAGGCCGCTGTCACGGGCGTAACACCCTGCAAACATAAAAAAACCGGAGCGCCCTTTGTGGGACGCCCCGGTCTTAGTTTTCATATCGGAGGGGGGGAGGGTCGCTCCCGCCCTTACCTTATTATATACAGTCTCAGTTCTCTTCCCTCCTTCGCAGCATGGAGCGAAGCCCGATGCCGAGAAGCGGAATCAATACTACGAGCGCATTAGCCGCCGCGCTGCCTGCTGTTGCCGTTGAGGCTATGGCGCATCCGCCGCCGCCGCCGTCGACGACTACTTCTTCAACACATGCTCCCGCCACGCATACCTCGCCTCCGGCGCAGTCTGCATCAACGGTACAATCGGGCGCATCAACACAAGCTCCTGCGTCGCACACCTCGCCTTCGGCGCAATCTGTATCAACGATACAATCGGGCGCATCAACACAAGCTCCTGCGTCGCATACCTCGCCCTCGGCGCAATCTGTATCAACGGTACA
>JADFKM010000084.1 GCA_022564935.1 Candidatus Dadabacteria bacterium | reverse complement strand
GTTCCGAAAACGAGGTCGAGGTGGGGGTTGCGCTCCAGGAACTTTTCACCGTAGAGCTGCGCGGCGCAGCCGCCTACGCCCAAGATTACGAGGGGATTATTCCGCTTCAAGCGCTTTAGTCTTCCTACGCTGCTAAAGGCCTTGTGGTCGGCTTTGTCCCTGATGGAGCAGGTGTTGA
This sequence comes from Candidatus Dadabacteria bacterium, assembly GCA_022564935.1. Classification (GTDB taxonomy): domain Bacteria; phylum Desulfobacterota_D; class UBA1144; order Nemesobacterales; family JADFKM01; genus JADFKM01. Next base: position 5,255 of record JADFKM010000084.1, on the reverse strand, counting down.
TGATAACGACGTCCGCATCCCTGGGGTCGTCTACCACTTCAAGGTTCAAGGCGGCCCTTATGCGGCTCGAGTCGTAGTCGTTCATCTGACAGCCGTAAGTCTCTATATATAGGAACTTTGCCTCCTCTACCATACTAACAATTTAACGCCGTATGAAAGCTAAGTCAAGGCGTCTAACAAATTGGCTTGAAGGGTGTTGTGCGATACTTTTATGTGTAGAAGAAAGTCTCATATTTATCAGCGGTTAGGCGAAATCCGGACAATTTTTCGGCGTACGAAAAATTTAGGATTGACAGTTCAATTTAGATTTAGTAGGATAGGGCTTGTACTTAAAGGGGGAAGTGAGATATTTAATGCCCATTTTGATGCTCCGAGCTTAAGGAGGTAGTTCCGTGAGTAACGAATTCAGCGCCAACGGCCAAACGCTGTTTGCCTGGACAAAGGAGATAACCCGTAAGCAGTGGCTGGCGTTCGTAGCCGCCTTCATGGGCTGGACGCTCGACGCCATGGACCTCCTTCTCTATATCTATGCGCTTCCGATGATAAAGGAGACCTGGGGCCTGACCAACCAGCAGGCCGCCATGCTGTTCGGCATCACCCTGTTCTCCTCTGCGCTCGGAGGAGCGATCTTCGGGATCATCTCAGATTATATCGGCAGGGTAAAGGCGCTTATGCTCTCGATATTGATATACTCGGTGTTCACCGGGTTGAGCGCCTTTGCCCCCAACGTAGAGTTCTTCGTCGTTTGCAGGTTCTTCCTCGGTCTGGGGATGGGGGGAGAGTGGGCCTCGGGCGAGGTACTCGTAGCGGAAACCTGGCCGGATAAGCACAGGGGTAAGGTCATCGGCATGGTGCAGAGCGGATGGGGTGTCGGATACATCCTCGCCGCAACGCTTGCCATTCTCATACTTCCCTATGGGCATTTTGATTTCACGCTCCCGGTTCTGGGGCAGATACATTTTCAAAGCTGGAGGACGCTTTTCCTCATAGGCATTCTCCCGGCATTCCTCGTGTTCTTTGTCAGGAGGTATTGCGAGGAGCCCGAGATATGGAAGACCACCTCAGAGATGAGGAAAGCGAAACGGCTCAGCGAAAAGGGTCAGTCCTTCACGCTGCTGCAGCTGTTCCGTAGCGACATGTTCCGGTTCACGTTCACGGCCACACTCCTGACGAGCTTCTGCATGATAGCCTACTGGGGTCTCAACACATGGATTCCCACCTACCTCACCAGCCCGGCGAGTGAAGGCGGGGCGGGCCTCGGCCTCGTGAGGGGGTATTCTTGGACTATTGCCATTAACGTGGGTGCGTTCTTCGGCTGTATCACATTCGGAATGATAAGCGACAGGCTAGGCAGGCGGCCGGTATTCATATCCTACCTTTTGATAATGGCGCTTCTGGTACCGGTTTACGGCTCGATCCTGGCCGTGCAGAAGTATTTCGGGATCCAGGACATCGGCACGCTCCTGCTCGTGATCAGCCCGCTCCTGGGGTTTTTCGGCACAGGGTTCTTCTCGGGCTTCGGCGCCATCATGTCCGAGGTCTTTCCGACCCGCTCGCGGGGCACCGCCCAGGGGTTCTGCTACAATATGGGTAGGGGGTTTTCTGCCCTTGCTCCCTCCATATTCGCGGGGGTTGCCGGCCTCACCATAGCCGGGACCACTGTCGGCCTTGGCCACTCGCTCTGGACGGCTTCTATTTTCGCCGTGCTCGCCGCCATTACCGTTCTAACGCTCCCCGAGACTAAAGGCAAGCAGCTCGATATAGAGTAGGGCGCTGATCCGTCCCCTCCGACGGGTATACGGCATACCGGCTTTCACCGCTTCGTTACAGCACGTTATGCTTATACTCTGCTGTGCTTCCCCGGTGAGTTCTCCGCGCTATAGAAGCTTAAAGTCGTGTGAACTAGCCGTGCTTAAAAAACCGGTTCGCGTGCTTAATTTCTAGGCATTTCTGAATTGAATAGCGGCTTGGATTCTCAACAATTCCCCTAATATATACAACAGTCGCAACATGTTACGCAGTCGCTCCTTCAACCCGCTACCCGTGGCACACCCGTTGCTCTACAAGTTAAAAAAAACAAAGTTAGGAGGTAAGACTACTATGTTTAGAAAAACTGTTTTAGCCCTAGCCGCTACGGTTCTTATGTTCCCGGCTGTAATTGCTTTCGCAGGAGGGGATGAGGATATGGATTCCGGGAGTAGGGATGCCGATACCGGTCTTATTGATTTCCTTAAAAATGTCAGTGTGGGGATCTATATTGATATGGGATATGAATACAACTTCAACAACCCGAAGAGCGATGAAAACGCATTCAGATCCCTCGATCCCGACCACAACGAATTCGAGCTGCATATGGCTCAGCTCTCACTGGAGAAAACACCTACGGGGAACAAGACCCTTGGCGATTACGTAGGTTTCAGGATAGACCTCTCATTCGGTGAAGACGCCGAGAGGATCCACGCCGGGGGCCTCGGGGAAGACGACCAGCCCTTCGACCTGACTCAGGCCTATATCAATATACTGGCTCCTATCGGCAACGGTCTTAATATTTACGCAGGAAAATTCGTCACGCTCGCTGGCTTTGAGGTTATCGAGGCCAAGGGCAATCCCAACATTACACGCTCTTTCCTGTTCGGCTTGGCAATACCTTTCACGCACACCGGGATCAGGTTAGCTTACGCCACGGGGCCCGTTACTCTGACGGTGGGCTTGAACAACGGATGGGACGTTGTGGACGACAACAACGACGGAAAGACGATCGAGACCCAGATTGCGCTTGAGCTGGAGCGGGCTTCGTTTTATTTGACCGGCTATTTCGGCCCTGAAGACGACGGAGTGGACAGCGACTGGAGGGAGCTCATCACCTTTGTCGGCTCCGTAACACCCATTGAGCCTTTGACCTTAAGCTTCGACCTGGACTTCGGATGGGAGCAGGACTTTAATTTTGAGGCTGGCCAGGACGACGCATTCTGGTGGGGAATCGCGGGTTACGTAGTATATGAGATCTCTCCGGTGTTCAGCATAGCCTTGAGGGGCGAGTTCTTCGACGACAACGATGGTGTGAGAACCGGTTTTGAGCAGCAGATGTGGGAGATTACGCCTACGCTTTCCATCAAGCCCTTTGCGGGTCGTAGTGGTCTTGAGAATCTTGAGTTCAGAGTCGAGTACAGGCATGACCAGTCTAATGAGGATGTGTTCGAGGACAGTGACGGCGACTTCAAAGACACTCAGGACACAATAGCCTTCCAGCTCCTTTACTACTTCAGCACATAAATGGTTGTGAATCTCCATACTTCCTTTTGTTTTCCTTGGGGTCATGGGGGCGGTAGGGACGGCCGCCCCCATGACCCCAATACTCAATCTAATCTTAAACTAACTTTGATACCGGTTGAAAAACGGGTGCAGTAGCCTGGTTTTGGCCGTGAAAACCTCTGCATTTTATTGGAGTAAAAAGAAGTGCCCTTATAATAAGGTATTAATGGAGTGGGTGAGCCGGGCTGCGAGCGGCGCCGTGGCTGTCCAGGAAAAAGGGGATGTCGTGGGCTCAAAAGCCGCGGTTTGGAATCGGTTGCGCCCTGCGGGTAGGTTCTCTTTGTAAATAGCCGTTTTCTCTTGCGGTAATTACAACGGTTGGGTAGAATCACGTTTTCTAAAATTGTATTGTGCCCGGATAGCTCAGTCGGTAGAGCAGAGGACTGAAAATCCTCGTGTCGGCGGTTCAATTCCGTCTCCGGGCATTTCTTTTTGCAATAATTTAAGTAAGTTTAGCCCTCTTGCAACTTTTCCAATTTTTGAGTAATTTTTCTTTCAAAGCCTTCAGGCGCCTGGCCTCTGAAACTGTCATCCCACCGTAATTGCTCTTCGGGTGCTAGAAAGTCTGCTCGCTTATGCCATGACTGCTGTAGAGCTAAAAGACCTTAAGTCCAGCCTCCTGCTCTCCGAGCTTTAAAAAAAGTATTGACAAAGAAACGTAATACTGTTATAAGTTAATTATAGAAAACCGTTCCTAACAGTTGAAGGGTTAACCATTGAAAATAGTATTGCAAGTGAGGTATCTGACGCAGGATTAGTTCCCCACCTCATTTCTTGCTAATTTGTTAACTTTGCTTTTAGCTTTTTTTTAATTCCCGAAGCCCTTAAGGTTAGGTCAATAAAGAATTTAAAGGTTATTTTCAACTAGGATGTAACCGAGAAAGCGAAGCTATATTGTAAGCTTCTTTTTAATAACCAAGCATTAAATTAACATACCAACCGAATAAATTAACCTCTTTTATCTATCCCGTTATCATGGTGTTAGTATAGGATGCAGCAGCTAACCTGGGGAGCAGCATACTAAATTAACCGAGCAGAAGAAACAATGGTAAAACGCATTCTGGTTACAGGAGGTTCGGGTTTTATCGGCTCTCATTTATGTGAAAGGCTTTTAAATGAAGGGCATGAAGTTATCTGTGTTGATAACTTTTTTACAGGAACAAAGGACAATATAAAACACCTTGTTGGAAATCCCTATTTTGAATTTATCCGTCACGATATATGTTTCCCTTTATATGTGGAGGTAGATGAAATTTATAATCTCGCCTGTCCTGCCTCTCCGATTCACTATCAATTTGACCCTGTTCAAACAACAAAGGTAAATGTCTTGGGGTCAATAAATATGCTAGGCCTGGCGAAAAGGCTAAAGATACGCGTCCTTCAGGCCTCGACAAGTGAAGTGTACGGCGACCCTGCCGAGCACCCGCAGACAGAGTCGTACTGGGGCAACGTGAACCCTATCGGGCCCAGAGCATGCTATGACGAGGGAAAGCGTTGCGCAGAGACGCTCTTTTTCGACTATTACCGTCAACACAACATCGATATTAAGGTGGTGAGGATATTTAACACCTATGGCCCCAGAATGCACCCAAATGACGGGCGGGTTATTAGCAATTTTATAATGCAGGCATTAAAGGGCGAGGATATATCCATTTATGGAGATGGATCTCAAACACGTTCGTTTTGCTATGTGGATGATACAGTAGATGGCATTATCAAAATGATGAATACCCCCAAGGGTTTTCCTGGACCCGTAAATATTGGGAATCCCTATGAGATGAGTATCTTGGATGTTGCTGAGTTGATTATCGATATCACTGGTTCGAACTCCAGACTCGTTTTTACAACTTTGCCTGAGGATGATCCTAAGAGGAGATGTCCTGATATTACCTTGGCAAAAGAAAAGCTAAATTGAAAACCAACTGTAGATTTTGAAACAGGTC